>CAZHBK010000088.1:0-6042 GCA_964530465.1 uncultured Nitrososphaeria archaeon
GATAGATACAATTGAATCGCTTAATCTTTTAACTGATAAAGCGAATCCGTCAATCTTATATTATTCTCCATATCTTACACCAAAATCATCAACTATTATAAGAATCCTCAGATCCTAGAAGTAACCAGACATAGGGGAACCAAACATAAATTTTCTATTAAACATTAAACTCAATTTAAGATACATCAACATAAAGAGTTACTTGCAGGTAAATAGGCTTACTTATTAAAGCATTGTGGAAAGTCTAATACCTATCGACTCACTGAGAACATGAGGGTTAACTATCTTAACTTTCACTTAAACTCCTTAATTACATTACTATGGTGTGACAATATTTTTCAAGTAGTGTACCTAATATTAAGTGTAGGAGTAGGGTATACTGAAGGGGATGTGATTCTATGGTAAGAATAGTAATGGTAGGTTATCAGTATCGACCTACCCTACTAAGAGCGGTTAAGAGAGTTAACCAGATTACAAATAACATCCTTAAATTTGAATTCTTTAATACATACGATGTAGATAATGGTAAAGTATCCCCAGAAGAATTCATTAGAACATTGAATGAAGCCGATATAATACTAATAGATGTAAGGGGAGGTGATAACGTAAGCAGGTTGTTAGTTGATACACTAAAGGAGGTTAAAGATAAAACTATAATAACTCTTGTAGGTGGATCTCCTGAACTCATAAACTTAACTAGAATGGGGTGTTTCTCACTTAGTAAGTTTACAACCTTATCAGAGAAACCCATAATCAAGCATATTTTCAAGAGGAGAACTATAGACTACGGTAAAATAGTTAAGATGAGGGAAAAATTTGAGAAACTAGGTTCCATACTCCCATTTAGCGTATTCAAACATGCTAAAAACTATGCATTTATACTTAAGTGTTATGAGACTCCATCTGAAGAAAACTATACTGCTATGTTACTACTATTGCTAAGAGAGTATGGAAAAGTGAAATTGAATGTAAAGGTACCAGAGCCGAAGATAATGCCTACTATGGGGATACTAGATTTCCATACAAATAGAATTTTCAATTCAGTAGATGACTATCTAGCAGCGTACAAGTATAGTGATAGACCACTTATTGGAATATTATTTTACGGTGGTCATCACTATGATCAGTCTCTTCCTGCAGCAAAACTTCTCACTTATAAACTTGAAGAGGCAGGTTTAGGCGTTATTCCCGTTTTCTGCTCAGATCTCAGATACTATCTCGCTATAGAAGAATTCTTTATAAGAGGGAATAAGCCAATAATTGAGGCTATGATAGATCTCCTATGGTTTAGATTTGCAGGTGGCCCTCTCGGAGGAGATCATAGGATAACACTTGAAACTCTAACTAAATTGAATGTACCGGTTCTTCATGGAATACAATTATCATCGATAACTATAGAGGAATGGGATAAATCAAGAATGGGCGTACCACCAATTGAAATGGTAACAACAGTTATTCTACCTGAATTAGATGGTAGAATAGAACCACATGTTACTCACGGTCCAAAACGCTATAGAAGTGAGAATATACAATTAGAAGACTATGTAGCGATTAATGATAGAGTGAGTAAGCTTGCTAGAAGAACGGTAAAATGGGTTAACTTGAGAAGGAAGCCAAATAGGGAGAAGAAAGTCGCCATAATAGTATACAATTATCCTCCAGGAGAAGAGAATTTAGGTAAAGTAGCATACTTAGACGTCTTTGCTAGTATATCAAGACTCCTTAATAGAATGAAGGAGGAAGGCTATCTTATAGATAGAGTACCTGATAAACAAGAATTAAAAGAACTACTTCTAAGAAGTGGAGCTGTAAACTCTGGAGAGTGGATTCATACGCCTAAGGTGGTAAAGAAAATGTATAGAGTAGATATACGTGAGTATCTAGAGTGGTTTAAGGAGCTTCCTAAAGACGTACAAAAGAGAGTTATTGAAGAGTGGGGTGTGCCTCCCGGAAACATAATGACATATGATGGCTTCATACTAATTCCAGGGATAACTATAGGTAATGTATTTATTGGTGTTCAACCATCGAGGGGAGTCCATGAGGATCCATCTAAAATATATCATAAACGTGACTTACCTCCACATCATCAGTATATCGCATTTTATAAATGGATTGAGAGGAAGTTTAAAGCAGACGCGATAATACATTTTGGTACTCATGGAACTCTAGAATTCCTACCAGGTAAGGATGCGGGGCTCTCTAATAGATGTTTTCCCGATATATTAATAGGTGATATACCAAATATCTACATATATCATGTTGTTAATTCATCCGAAGCCGCTATTGCAAAGCATAGAAGTTATGCAGTAATGATAGGTCATAGTAGCCCTCCATTAATGGTTAGTGGATCACACGATTTCATATTGGAATTGGAGCGTTTAATAAATCAATATTATGATACATTGCAGTATAGTAGGGATAGAGCATTAGAATTACTTAAGAAGATAACATCTATGGCGAGGGAGTATGGATTAGGTGAGGATATCGATGAAATCCATGATAGGATACATGAATATAAGCGATCACTCATACCAAAGGGACTACACATTCTTGGAGTAAAACCATCTGATAAGGAACTAGTAGACTATTTAACCTTCATTACAAGATATGATAGGAGTTACATTAAGAGTTTACACCGTATTATTGCTGAATCTCTCAATCTAAGCTATGATGAACTACTTGAACATCCGTCGAAAACTACACGTGATGGAAAGAAGTTTTCCAGGGTTTTAGAGGATATAGAGTGTATGGTAAAGAAGATAATAGAGCTACATATAGTAAGGAGTATGAGTGTAATGGATGCTGTAAAAAGTATCCCTATTGAAGGTGTTAATTTAGAAGACCTAACCACCACACTCAACTATCTCAAACGAGTTAAGGAGAACATACTAGCGTCAAATGAGTTAGAGAATATAATACGTGCTCTCAATGGAGAATATATAATGCCTGGTCCAGGAGGAGACCCTATAAGAACGCCTGAAGTCTTCCCTACAGGACGTAACATATACCAGCTCGATCCAACTAATATACCAACTGAAATAGCTATGGAGAGAGGTAGTAGAATTGCTGAAGAGTATATTAGGAGATACTATCAACAGCATGGACGTTACCCTAGAGTTGTTAGTGTAGTACTTTGGGGTTTTGAAACAATGAAAACAGGTGGTGAAACAATAGCTGCAATATTGAGGTTATTAGGGGTTAAACCTATCTGGAAGTCTATCTATATTCGTGATTTAGAAGTCATTCCATTAGAGGAGTTGGGGAGGCCGAGGATAGATGTACTTGTAACAATATGTGGTATATTTAGGGATACCTTCTACAATATAGTTGAGTTACTTGATAAAGCATTCAAACTTGTTGCTAATCTTAATGAACCTCCTGAATGGAATTATATTAAAGCGAATATCCTACGTGATAGGAGTAAGCTTGGAGAAGACTCTATACTCAGGATATTTGGGCCTCCAGAAGGTGAATATGCGACTCCACTTACAAATATGATTGAGAGTAGTATTTGGAGAAGTGAGGTAGAGCTAGTACAAGCATATCTGAATAGTATGAGGTATGCTTATGGTGTAAATGTTAGAGGTTATAAGGCAGAGAGCGTTTTCAAAACACTCTTATCAAGAGTTGATATTGTTACTCAAATTAGAGACTCCATAGACTATGAGATTACGGATTTAGATCACTACTATGAATTCTTAGGAGGGTTGACGAAGAGTGTAGAGGAGGTTAGAGGTGCAAAACCATTAGTATTAGTAGCAGATACTACTAGAGAGAAGGTAAAAGTAGAACATGTTAGTGAAGCTATAAGGAGAGGTGTAGTTACACGTCTACTTAACCCCAAATGGATAAGTGAAATGTTAAAGCATGGATATAATGGCGTAACAAAAATAGCTGATAGAGTAGAATACCTACTAGGACTAGCTGCAACCGTAGGATACGTGGAGAACTGGATGTGGGATGGTATTACAGAGAAAATAGTATTTAAAAATGAGGTATATGATGTAATGCGGAAGGAGAATCCATGGGCTCTACAAAAGATAATTAAAAGACTACTAGAGGCAAACGTAAGAGGATACTGGCATACATCAAGAGATACAATAAAAAAGCTGAAGGAAAAATACTTGGAAATTGAAGGACTGCTTGAAGAAGCGACAACGTAAACTCCTTACTCAACCAGTTTTAAAATGAGGAAAAAGCTAAGGGTATATTCCACATAGGATAGCACTACATCTCGAGGAGAGATATTCAGGTGTTCCTGAAGACGAACTTGATAATTGGTTGAGAAGTCGATATTTAATATCAAGCTTTACATCTTCAGGGAGGTGTTGAAAAGTTAGTAAATTGGATGGTTTGGAAGACTTAAGAAGACTGCCGAACTTGAAATAGGCTGGATAATTAACGTTAAGATTATCTTTATGATTTTTGAAAGCCTAGGTCATGGTTTTATTTTTACTGAGCTGAGGTTTACTTATTGTTCTTGGATTCACTTAATTACATGTAGTTCTACTTTCTCTATGAATTTCTTTAATATGCCCTGCCTGAATACTACTACTAAGCTGTATTGCAATATATTACCTGCTATGAGCGGTTTAGTTAGATGCCAGACTAAGCCTCTTAAACTAGACTTCTTATGGGCGATCACGAGTGTAGGGTTGTTTAAGGCTGGTTTAGCTAAAAACCTTGTAACTTCTCCACTTTTTAGATCGGCTAATTTAAACCTTACTTGATGCAGGGATTCTGGGAGTTCAGCAACTAGATATATTGAAGCTTCTCCCCCTCCAAGTAGCTTGGCTTCTCCCCTAATGCCTAGGCCTTCATAGATTTTAATTTCAACTATTTGGCCCCAAGGGCTTTTAAGCGTATGATAAGAAGCTTGTATAAAGGGTTGTTTGGGAGGGATGTAGAGGAGGACTATATCGCGTATTTTATATTCGTCAAATTCAACTCCTGGTAAAATAGCTCCTCCCTCACCACTCTTATTTACTACAATACCATAGCTTATATCTTCAAATATATGAGTGCTCTTAGTTTCATAGACTCCCCTCGGCTCTATCTTCGTCGACCATGAATAGTAAGGTCCTCTCGGCCCCCATGATTTACGGGCTTTTACTTCAAAAATTATGGGTTTAATTCTTAGAGGTTTACTAAACTCTAGCTTATTTTCATCTTCTAAGCCGATAACAATGTTTTTTAGGGATTTTAGAGCCTTCTTAATCTTTACCTGAATTACATGTTCACGTATAGGTACTACTAGGAATAAGACGAATAGAAAAGCAAATACTACGAGCACAATGGTAGAAGCACCTCCAATTAATCCACCTATTAACGCAAGTCCAAGCAAGGCTGCAAAGCCGTAAAATACAGGGTACATGAGCCTAGACACGTTTGGACCAGCCCTAACCAGTACAAGCTTTGCCAAGGCACATCTCCTTTCAAAACCAACTACCTAAAAATATTTAAATACTCATTATAAACATAAACATTCAATACGACTCATAAGATCCTTAATCCACTATTTTCTATATAGTCTTTAATAAAATATGGCATTGAAAGCGTTAGTTAGTGGAAAACACTGCACTTAAAGGTCTGATATCACATTTACTGTAGACCTATATCATTATTCGTTATCAGCACTCAAGACCGAGTGCACAATCCATAATATATGTCTACTACTTACTTTAATGATATACTTTTATACTATATGATTCCATTAGAGGCTGGTATTGATGTGGTGACGTTAAAAGACTATTAGGAAGTTCTTTAAGAATGAGAGAGGCAAGATTTGAAGAGCGCCGGCTATTACTTAGCATATTTGCTAACGGACTAATATCCAAAGAACCAGTTACCGGACTTAGTAAACTCGTATACTATGATCATATAGTAAAGAAGTAATATATATTCTTAAATTTAGTAAGCTTTTTATAAGGCATTAGCGGTTATCAAGAGCTATATAGGTACTTAAGGAGCAATGATGCTATCTTTCATTTTTATCTTTCTCTCTTAATTTCCTCTCTATTTCTTTCCTAAGCTTAGTCC
>CAZHBK010000089.1:0-6034 GCA_964530465.1 uncultured Nitrososphaeria archaeon
TGCAAGAAGCAGCTGCTGGTGCTTCTCCAGAAGCCCTACAGGCTCCATTAGAAAATTTACCTTTTGAAGTATTAATGAAGCGTCTCAGTTCAACAATTTCGTTAACTGAGATAAGGAACTTGCTGAATGCAAATAGTAATCAAATTGAAGATGTATTCTACACATACTTCGATATGGTACTAAGAAGTGTAAGTATTAAAGATGAGGATAGGGCTAAGCTTCTAAATGAGTTCTCAAAACTAGATAGGTTATTCGGCTTGATGAATAGGAAATTGAAGTTTAATTTATTTAAATATATAATTGCAGAGTTAGCGTGGTTAATCTATACATCTAATAGAGCTGGTGCAATATATGATGGAAGAATACCAGAATATAGGCTGTATTACTTCGTATTTAACAAGGAAGTAAGGGAGGAATTACAAACACTCTATAATCAATATTTAAAATCGAGGATCCATTGTTCATATAGAAAGTTCGTTAGCTATATACTTCCGCTACTTTGTATATGTATGAAAAATGGTAAAGACTCTAAGTTATATGAGTGGTGTAAGAAATATTTCTCATTCCGAGGAAGGTGAAAGATAAGTAATGGTTCAATACCTTAAGATTGAGTATGGAAAACCTTTTAAAATCCCTAGAAGATTAGGCGATCTATTTAAAGACATCGTTAAAATAAAAGGCGTTTCGTATGTAAGACAAGCAGGATTTGTTGTAGAGGATAAAGCAGCTTTAGATGCATTAAATAGAATCTTAGTAAGGTTAGGCCTAATTCTATTACCTGTAGTTAAGTGTTATATATGTGGAGGATATGTAGATTGCGAAAGTTGTGAGTTTAAAAAGATATGTAAGCAAGACGTAAGATATTGCATATGCAGTAAATGTATGAGTAAAAAAACTTTAGTAGCAGATTATCTGAATAAACAAAGAAGATTAATTTTAGGATCTATTGGTATGAAATAAGTTTTCTACTAAATCTAATTTGCATCAGTTAACTTAATTATTATTTTGATAACTTAATGTTTTGAATTACTAGGAATTAAGGAAAGTAGAGTTTTTCATTGATACCACAGTTGAATTATATTCTTTAGCTTTTCGTAAAGTTCATGATCCCTGTTTAATTTGACTACTTTAATTCTTCCTAATCTAACTACTTTTATAACGCCCAAGTTAGCTAATCTATCTACATGCTTTTTAATTAGCTTATGATTAAGACCTATATTCTTAGCTAATCTCGTTATTGTCTCCTCTTCATTAAATATGAGATAATTTATTATTTTAACTGCTGATTTAGAATAAAGTATATCCTCGATTTTAATCATCACATCCTACCTCTCTAACGATCATTTTATAGAGGGTTTTCCTAAGTAGATCGGCTGGAAATGATGGTAGTCCTATTAATGTAGTCTTTCCTCTGTATCCTTTACTTGAAATTCTTTTAGATATAAGACCTAATGATGAAAGCGCGTTAATCATCTTCCATAACCAAGTATGCTTAACCGGTTCGATAGAGAAGTAATGTGCATTTTCTATATACCTTCTTTCTAATTCTCCTGTAGTTATAAATGCCTTATCTGATCCACTAAGCAATTCTGCAATTGAATAAAGTAGTATTTTCTCATGTAGATGTAAACTCTTTAATTCATCTTCTGTAAATGACGGTGGGACTTCATTTCTAGCTAATCTCACATGCTCAGGCTTTACAATAGGTTCTCTTCTACTATCTGCTATCAGCCCGGCTTTACACATCAACTCTATTGCATACCTGGCATTAAAATTATACTTAGATGCAGTATCGGCAGCAGTCTCTAAAGTTTCTAAGGTATATGCATCGGGATGAAATGCTTCTTCACATCTCACTAGAAGAATGTCTAATAATTCTTCATATGTGTAATCTTCAAAATATATTATATTCTTTCTTAATCCGGCAGCAGTCCATCTGTCTAATTTACTTAATCCATCAATGCTATGCAGTATGAATAGTAGTGATAGGTTATTTTTGAAATCAGATGTTAATTCATCAGCTCTACTTAATTGATATATGAACTCTTTATAGCTATTAAATAGATGATCCGCATCATCTAAAATGAGAACTACCTTTATATCATTCTCATTGATGTACTTTAAGAATCCTGAGAATATTTCCTCTAGCGAATATCCTCTTTTCGCTATCCTAGGTGGAATCTTTGAGATTATTTTTCTTACAATATTGCCAGGACTTCTCTCAAGCCGGGCATTTATGTAAATTGGTATTATATTCTTGTTAGATTTAACATTATTAAGATATCTCTCAAAATGTCTAGCTATTAGAGTTTTTCCTGTGCCGGAATTGCCGATAATGAATACATGTTCAAAATTTAAATCGCCAAATATTACATCATTAAAGTATTCCTTAAGCTTAGCTAGTTTATCCTCTCTATGCGGGATTTTCTCTGGGATATAAGATAGCGCTAACTTGTTTGGATCTCTAAATACCGATCTCCTACCCATCACCAGAATATATATTTATTATTTTTGAAAATAATACTGTTACGTTTGAGGAATAGAGGTACTATTATGTAAAACTATCTTAAAAATAATCATTATACTATTGTGAAAGTATTCTATGAATAGTAATCATCTCTTCCGCCTTCTTACTAATCTTCCACCGCATACTGCGCATGTCTGTCCTTTGTAATTCGGTGGATATATTTTGCCACATTTCTCACATTTGATAACCCATTTTATTACTTTCTTAATTTCTCTGAAGTACTTAATATATTTGATACCTAGCATTCTCAAGATATTTTGGATCGAAAAATCATCAGTAACTACATTTACGTTGTATCCCATGTCTCGATATTTAATAGCTAATGCGACTACATGAATATCTGCTTCTGAAAGTTTAGTAAGGTCGCCTGTTTTTTCAGCTATTTCCCTAGCTCGTTTAATATATGCCTCGTCGGGTTCGTCGATTATTAATTGGCCTGCGTCAACAAATCCTTGAATAATAGATTTAGCAATAGGATCATGAACTTCACCTAGTATATGTCTGCAAGATACGCAGAGGCATCTATAAGGTACCCTATAGAGTATTAGGGATGTTGTATCTAAAATATATATTGTGCCTCTATGTTTCATCCCTCATCTCGCACTTTTAACGATTCTCTTAACACTTATCTCTTTACTAGTTACAACAAAGTTAGCATAATGCTTCGATTTTTTAACTATGACCTCATCATCCCAGTCAAGTTCTACCTTAATTTGCCCGTCTAGCACGATAACTGGTTTGCTTTTTCGTCTGGAAGCCCATAAAATTATAGTTCTTGACGGTTTGAGAACGAGTGGAGGTTTTTTGCTAACAGGTAGTAAGGGTGTAATTAATATACATTCTAAATCGGTATCAATTACAGGGCCGCCAGCTGAATATGAATATGCTGTTGAACCTATGGGAGTTGAAATTATAACGCCGTCAGATTTTCCATGCCAAATTATCTTCTTACTTCCCTCTTCATATAACGCTACATATGCATCAATAGTCTTACCTATTATGCTAGTTGCAAACACTACATCATTTAGGACTGGTGGTAAATTAATGTTATGCTTGGGAAGCTCTACATCTAGTCTCATCTCTTGCTTAAAGTATACTTTACCTGAAAATAATTTATTTACGGCATCTAAATAATCCTCGTAAGTAGCAGTTGATAGAAAATTCTTCTCTCCTAATCCAATCCCCATAACTGGAGCGTCTTTATCCTTAAGAAATAGAAATGTCCTAAGAATCGTTCCATCACCACCTATAGAAATTACTATATCTCCCTTAATTAATGAAATATCATTAACGCATTCTATATTACTATATTTGCATAGAATTTCATCTGGAATCAGAGGATATATAATTAGCTCAATTCCGTACTCTATAGATAATTTAACTATATCTTCTACGATATTAATAGCTCTCGGATTGCATTTATCAAATACAACTCCTATTCTTTTTATTTCCATAACTGCTCTCCTGTTATATCTTAGTTAACTGCGTGGTTCAATCCAAAATAAATACGTATTATAGTTTCACAATTGTAAATTTAAACATTAAAATTATTGTACTTCTCAGCTTATTCGTAGTAATGTGGATTAATACTAGATGTCACTATTTTTATTAGATACACGTATTAGATCTAATCCTTTCTCTTCACTTAAAATACTGAGTTCTCATAGTAGATTAACTTTTTTAACTATCCGATAGTATCATAACTAATGATGGGTGCTATTCTATGAGTACTAGACCTATTGAGTTAGGAAAGCTAAAGCCAGGGAATCTGGTTGTGATAGATGGTGAGGCATGTAAGGTAGTAGAGGTTTCGCATTCAAAAGCTGGAAAACATGGAAGTGCTAAGGCCAGAATTGTTGCAATTGGGTTATTTGATGGTGTTAAAAGAAGCATTGTAGGACCAGTTGATTCTATGGTTGAAGTACCTGTAGTTATTAAAAAGACCGCACAAGTAATTGCAGTACTAGACACCGTACAATTAATGGACTTAGAAACATACGAAACATTTGAGACAAGCTTACCTGAGGATGAGGAATTAAGGAAGAAGTTAGAGCCTGGTGTAACTGTCGAGTACTGGGAGATACTTGGTAAGAGGAAGATAATGAAAATAAAGTAGAAGGTCTCTTAAACCTCTTTATTAATTATTTTGCTATTATCTAAGATCACTTATATCTTAGCCTTCTAACACTCCTCTTATTATTAATAATTGATAATTTATTAGATATTACCAATCGGAGATTAGAACTAAACTTAATTGATATCTATATCATATGCTATCCGTCTGATTTCTAAGTAGACTTTTAGATTGATTAATGATTTCTGAGGAATTTATAATAGAGATGATTGAAATAGACGGATCATACGGTGAGGGTGGAGGGCAGATATTAAGGTTCGCAGCTGCCTTAGGAGCGGCAACAGGTAGTAGGATTAAAGTATATAACATTAGATCAAAAAGACCCAATCCAGGTCTAAGACCTCAGCATTTAGCAGTATTAAAGATTATGAAGAGTATATTTGGCGGCGAATTATTAAACGCACATATTGGATCAAAGGAGGTTATATTTGAGTTTAATAAACCATCTAGGGGGGTTGTTTTTAAGTATGATGTAGGTACAGCTGGGAGTATATCGTTAATTATTCAATCACTGGTACCTGCATTAATACTAGCTGAAGAACCATCAAGAATAGAATTAATTGGTGGTACTGATGTCAAATGGAGTCCTACAATTGATTATATGAAGTACGTATATGCTAATCTAGTTAAACTCATAGGTGGCAGGATTGAAATTGAAATTATTAAAAGAGGATATTATCCGAAGGGAGGAGGCATAGTTATCCTATATGTTGAACCGGCTGAGAAACTCAATAAGTTATCATATCTGGAGAGAGGACTTATTTCAGATATTGAAATTCGAATTGTTTTATCACACTTGCCGAGACATATTGCTGAAAGAGAGATCAACAATCTAAGGGAGTCCTTTAGTAGATTCAATAGAATTGATCATGCTAATTTATCTTATAAGACCAGTATACTTACATCTTATAAAGATGCTGCTGGTCCTGGAAATAGCATAATAATTCTATGTAAACAGGACAATGGTATAGTCTCTGGATTTGATTCTATCGGAGAGAAAGGCAAACCTGCCGAGACAGTGGCTGAAGAGGCTTTCATTAAGTTCGAAAAATGGTATCTAAGTAATGGTGTTTTTGACATAAATGCCGGTGATATGCTAATACCTTTAATAGCATTAGCTGGAGGTGGCGAATATACAGTACCAGAGTATACATTACACATGGAATCTGCGTTATATGTAATGAAATTAATTTTAAATAGGGACTATAAAGTATATGAAATGAGTAAAGCAGTTAAGATATCGATTTACTAACTATACTAATTATTTTACTCTTTAATGTTTCAACTCCAATATTTTCTTTAATCGATATTTTGAAAACGT
Source organism: uncultured Nitrososphaeria archaeon (assembly GCA_964530465.1). Classification (GTDB taxonomy): domain Archaea; phylum Thermoproteota; class Nitrososphaeria; order Geothermarchaeales; family JDFR-13; genus CAZHBK01. The sequence continues at coordinate 5,983 of CAZHBK010000089.1, forward strand.
CCTTGGTTTCACCAACTCTTTTAAGATATGGAATTAAATCAATATCCTCATC
>CAZHBK010000090.1:0-5941 GCA_964530465.1 uncultured Nitrososphaeria archaeon
AATCCTAGTAAGTCGTTTGCAATTAGACCTCTACGTATAGGAGTACACGATTTTACATCAATCGATATAGGTAGAGTTGCTGGTCAGGCAGTAATAGATGGTTATCAATCCTCTAAAGGAGTTAGATTAAAAGTGAATTTAGACAATCCCGATATAATTATTAGGGTTGATGTAATTCATGATGAGGTTTATATTGGTATTGATACAACCGGTGATGAAGCATTACATAGAAGGGGATACAGATTATATAATCATCCAGCGCCATTAAATCCAGTAATTGCATCAAGCTTAATAATGCTGTCAGGTTGGAATATACGTAAAACACTATTAGACCCGATGTGTGGAAGTGCAACTATACCTATAGAGGCAGCTATGATGAGTAGAGGGATACCGCCTCAGAAATTAAGAAGATATTTTCAATTTATGAAATTAGACGAGATACTTAATGTAGATGAATTTATTGAGTTTAAAGAAGCTATAGATATAAATATAGATCAGAAGGTATATACGGATATTATATGTCTTGAGAAATTTATTAAGCATTTAAGAGGAGCTATTTTAAACTCTGGATGTATCAATGTCTCCGATACGATTAACTTTATACTTGGAGATGCAACTAAATTAGATAATGTATTTAAAAGTAAAGTAATAGACGTAATTATTACTAATCCACCATATGGTTTGAGGATTGGTGCTAAGAAGATAATTTACAACTTATATAATGATTTTTTGAAGTCTGCAAAAGATATAGTATGCAGAGAAATTATTACAATCACCTCAGAGGGTAGAATTATGCGTGAAGCAGCGGTCAAACATGACTACTCTATCACTAAGGAGTTTAAAGCTAGATATGGAGATTTAGATGTATCAGTATTTATCCTAAAACCTCCCTAACTATATCTAGGATATTTAATTAATCTTAGGTTATATTTAGAGTTGAGGTGTGTTCAAAATTGATTAGAATAAGGATATCAGAGCCATATATTACGCATGAAGAGATTAATGCTATTGTAAATGTATTAAAATCAGGTAGGCTATCGATGGGTGAAATTGTTAGGAGATTTGAAGAGGAATTTGCAAGATATATTGGTGTAAGGCATGCAATAGCGACATCTAGTGGAACTACTGCACTCTATGCAGCTTTATATGCTCTTAAACTAAGAGATTGTGAAGTCGTAACTACTGCATTCTCATTTATTGCTAGTGCTAATGCAATTCTATATGTTGGTTGTAAACCTATATTCGCAGATATAGATCCAAGGACATTTAACATAGATCCAGAAGATATCTTAAATAAGATTACAAATAGGACAAAAGCAGTCTTGATAGTTCATCTCTTCGGCCAACCATGTGATATGAAGTCAATTATGGAGATTGTAAGAGATTATAACTTAACTCTAATTGAAGATGCGTGTCAAGCACATGGAGCGGAGTATAATGGCGTTAAAGTTGGATCATTCGGTGATGTAGCTGTATTCTCATTCTATGCAACTAAGAATATAACTACCGGTGAGGGTGGAATGGTTGTAACTAACAATGATGATATTGCGAGGAGAGTTAGGCTATTTATTAATCAAGGTCAGGATAGAAAATACCATCACGTTATACTGGGATTTAATTTTAGAATGACTGAGATTCAGGGAGCATTAGGTATTCAACAGCTTAAAAAGTTAGAATATTTAAATAATCGAAGGATTCAAAACGCTAGATACCTCACCAATGGCTTAAGGAGGTTATCTACAATTGAGACACCATATGAACTACCTAATGTAAAACACGTATATCATCAGTATGTTATTAAAGCTGATAATAGAGATGAATTAATGAAATATTTAATTAATAAGGGAGTTGAAGCAAGAATTCATTACCCACTCCCTATATACAAGCAGCCACTTTACGTAAAATTAGGGTATGGAGGTATAAGATTACATAATACTGAAGAGGTAGTTAAGAGAGTTCTATCGCTTCCTGTACATCCTAAGTTAGATAAGGATGAGTTAAACATGATTATATCTGAAATCTATAGATTCTATAGGGAGGAGTAATTGAGAGAGTAGGGGAGGTTATTTATGATTAGAAGAGGTGTTTTCATTCATCCAACCGCGATAGTATCACATGATGCTATAATAGGTGAGGGTACCAAGATATGGCATCACGCTCAGATTAGGGAGGGAGTTATAATTGGTAAGAATTGTATTATTGGAAAGGATGTGTATATTGATAAAAATGTTAGAATAGGTAATAATGTTAAGCTTGAGAATAGAGTTTCTGTATACTGGGGTGTTATAATAGAGGATGATGTATTTATCGGTCCTCATGTTACATTTACGAATGATTTAAGACCTAGAAGCTTTGTTGAAGATTGGGAGCTAATACCTACATTGGTTAAGAGAGGTGCATCTATAGGAGCTAATTCAACGATTATATGTGGTGTTACAATCGGTGAATATGCAATGATTGGTGCTGGGTCAGTAGTAACAAAGGATATACCACCACATGCACTAGCATACGGTAATCCAGCTAGGATATACGGATTTGTATGTAGATGTGGTTATAAACTTGATAAAATTGATGAGGATAAGACGTACGTTATAATGAAATGTCCTAAAGATAATGAGGTTTATAAAATACCTAAGAAGGTGTATGAGATGATTAAAGACTAACAACTCTGTTAAGCTTATATGATTCAACAGCTTTATAAACTATCTTAAGTGTATCAATTGCATCATATATTGATACAGGCATTTCGCTATTTTTCTCTAATGCTTCTATGAAACTTCTAAGCTCGATATATAGTGGCTCCTCCTTAACAACCTCGATTTTCATTCGCCTAGGTCTAAATTTACTTATGAATTCCTGAAAGTCCCTCCATGAAGCTCTTTTAACCATGAGAAAATTCTCAATAAGCTCTACATCTTGACTAATATAATTCATTCTAACGTAACTCTTCATTCCTGTTACCGATAACTCACGTATCTTAGCCGGCGTTACCCTACTTACTTCAATCCTCCCTATGACATCACTATCAAATTTAAGTGTTATAACAGCATAATCCTCTCCATTAGTCTCAGGTATTTTCTTACATGCTGAAGCATATATGAATTTAGGTTTTTTAGATAACAGGTATTTAAATACATCTATATCATGTATCGCTAAATCTAATATCACACCACACTCTCTGAGTCTAGGACCTCCTAGCCTCTTAGCATCTAACGCTAATATTTCCCCGAGAATCCCATCCTCCATTAACTCTCTAACTTTTGATACTGCAGGGTTAAACCTCTCGATATGCCCAACCATAACTTTAACATTGTATCTCTTAGCTTCCTCAGCTAGCTTATAAGCTGAATCTAGATCATATGTTATAGGCTTCTCGATTAACGCATTAACACCGTATTTGAATACGTTAACAGATACCTCATAGTGTAGTTTAGTTGGAACAGCTATTGATACTGCATCTAAATCACATTTAGATATCATCTTAATATAATCCTTATAGAATGGAATGCCAAATCTATCTGCTAGGTTCTTTTTCGAAACATCTATATCGGCTACCGATATAAAATCGATGTATCCTTCGTTTAAAAGCCTGTAATAGTTCCTCATATGATGATACCCTATGTATCCAATTCCAATTACCCCTACTCTCATCTCTCTAACTGAGATTATATATGTGCTATATAAGTCACAGGTACGTCCTTAAGTACGCTTCTCCATCTATTTCCAACAGCTAATATCACTAGAATACTAACTACTTTAGCTTTAGCACGATCAACCATATCAACGATAGTCTTATGAGTCTCTCCAGTTCTAATTACATCATCCACGATTAAGACTCTATAATTCTTCCTTATCAGTTTCCTTGGGAAATATAAGGTTTCAATCTGACCATCTTCAGTTATATGAACGCCTTCTATGAAGTCTTGAACTCCTACCTCACGCCTATTCTTAACGATAACTATGTTCGTCCCAGTATACTCTGCGACTAATGTTGCGAATGGAATTCCATCTGCTGCAGGTGAGAATACAATATCAACTTTATCTTTAAACTGCCATGAAAATTTAAGAGCGAGTAATTTAAGTAAGTTTATATCACTTATTAGGTATTGATTGTTTATAAAGCCTCTTTTATCCCTCTTAATCTTAGAGATAACAATACTCCTTAAATCAATAAGTTTCTCGAGAATCGGTATCATCTTATCTACTTTACGTGGGTTAGGTAGTACATGCCCATGTAGATATCTACTTAGTACTGTTGGAGATTCATTTAACAATCCTGATATCTCAACCCATGAAAACCTCTTCTTAGCTAGTTTGAGTAAATCTATGAAATATAACGTCTTTAATGTAGTTAAATACCTACTCATATCCTCTTTTACATCTAAAAGTAAAGATTCATATATAAACCTTATCATATTTACACTCGATATTTAAATAATTTGTTTAAATGCATCTATATACTCGGTATCATAACATAATTATGTAAAAAATAATTTTATTAATCATGGATTTTTAACACTATTGAGTCATTTGGGGGATTTTAAAATGCCTTCAAGGAGGGAATTCCTTAAATTAGGTGCTACATTTATAGGTGGCTTAGTAATTGGTGGAGCTTCAGGTTATGCACTAGCTCCAAAGCAAGTAGTCACCCAACCTACCACTCAAACTTCTCAGATACAAACTTCTACGCCTGCTCAAACTATTAGAAAGCTTAAAGCTGCCTGGATATACGTGGGTCCAGTAGGTGATTTAGGATGGTCTCACGCACATGACGTAGGTAAAAGAGCTACTGAAGGGGCATTCCCATGGTTAGAGACCGATTATGCTGAGAGTATTGATGAATCTAAATGTCTAGGAGCTATCGAGAGTTTCATAAGAAAGGGTTATAAACTTATATTTACAACAAGCTTTGATCACATGAATCCAACATATCAAGCTGCTGAAAAATATCCCGACATCATATTCTTCCATTGCTCAGGTTATAAGAGAAGAGCTAATATGGGTACATACTTCGCGGATCTCTACCAAGTATACTATATCAATGGTATTATGGCTGGAGCATTAACTAAAACTGGAAACCTAGGTTATGTAGCTGCACATTTAATTCCAGAAGTGATCAGGCATATTAATGCATTTACAATAGGCGCTATGGAAGTTAATCCAAATATAAGAGTCTATGTTATTGAATTAGGTTCATGGGTAGCGCCAGAAAAAGCGGAGAAAGCGGCTGATACTATGGTTAGAAAATTTGATGTTGACGTATTAGCATTCACAGAAGACACACCTCAAACAGTAAAGTACTGTCAGAAATTATATGAGGATGAAGGTAAACTAGTACCTGTCTTCGGCCATTATAGTCCAATGTATAAATTCGGTAAGGATGTAGTTGTAAGTGGGCAAGTTGTTAGATGGGAGGTTATATATAAGGATATCGTTGCTAAGGTTTATGCTGGATTATATACGAATAAGAATCTAGCTGATGTAGACTACTGGTATTTATTAAACTCCGGAGCTGTAGATGTAGGATCAACAAGTTACTATGATGAATTCTGGGTTAACGATAAATTCATACCTATCTTAAAGAGTAAGAAGGTAGTTGATAAGATAACTGGCGTTAAAATGAGCGCACTTGATCTAGCTAAACTTAGATATTCACAAATGAAAGATAGAAACCTGACCTTCGATCCATTTACAGGACCATTAGAAGGTGTCTGGTGGTCTAAGAATCCAGGTAAAGTATTAGGTAAGACTTATAATGAGGGCGAGACGGTTAAAGTACCGCGTGGAGCTAGATTAGGGCACGATGATTTATGGAGTATGGGTTGGTTCTTAAAGAATGTGACAGTATACGCTCCTTAATATACCTGACACTCTTATCTATATTTTATTTTTCCAGATTATATTGCTGGAGGTTGTAGATATATGGAGAACTTAGTTTATA
>CAZHBK010000091.1:0-5909 GCA_964530465.1 uncultured Nitrososphaeria archaeon
AAGAGAGTTGAGAGAGTACGGATATAATCCAACATTCAAATCAGATAGAGAGGTAATCGAAGCGGTACTGCATGGTAAGTTCAATTTTGAAAAATACATTATATTAGGATACAGAGTGTTAAAGAAGAGGGAAATAATAAATGCATATAAATCTGGGATAAGACTTAATTATAAGACGACAAGGCATATCCCACCATATAGAATTATAAATATAGACATACCTATTAATTATCTATATCAAGAGAATATACCTAAAGCAATAAGTTATCTAAATAACTTAAAGATTAGATATATTGGAAGAATGATAGTTATAAATGGTAGGTTGTATGAAGAAGATGTATACGAAGCAGTGCAGGAATATTGAAGTACATTTGATCGGCGATATAGCATGGATTTTAAATAAAAGAGTCATAAGATTTAGAATATCGAAGCCGATTAAAGTATCAGAGTTGATAGATAGATTAGCCAGATATGCAGCTAGGAAAGGACTAGATCAACATGTAATTTCTAAGTTATTTGATTCTATTCACGCCCATACGCTAATATTAATTAATGATATAGAGATATCTGCTCTTAATGAAATGGATACTATTATTAAGCCATGTGATAAGATAGTATTACTAAACTTCTCACATTTAGGACTAACATAGTATTTTAATTATTTTATTAAAAAATCCTTTAAGACATGACTTATAATTTCATTCCTTGTAGTTATGATGCAAGAGATGGATTTTGAAATTCCATCCTTAAATGAGATATATAATTATTTAATTGAGATAGCTAATACGATTAAGAAGAGAAATGTTGGCATTGATCTAGTTGTTGGTATTGCACGAGGGGGTATAGTACCGGCTAGATTCCTCTCTGACCTACTTTTAATCCCGGATATTAAAATAATATCTGCAAAGTATTATGCCGAACCTGGTAAGAAATTTAATAAACCTGTTGTTGAAGAGAGATTAGGTAGAGACGAGGTTTTTAATAAAAGAATACTACTTGTTGATGATGTCGCTGATACTGGAGAGACGCTCATCGAGGTTAGGAATAAGTTAATTAGGATGGGAGCTAGTAGGGTATATATAGCAGTAATATACATTAAACCATGGAATAAAGCATCTGTAGACTTCTTTGCTAAGCAGACTACTAAGTGGATCGTTTTTCCATGGGAATTTATGGAGACAGCTAAGCAACTTAAAAGATCGAAATCATGGGCTAAATTTCTTAAGAGAGTTAGGGAAAAAGGACTGGAGTACCTCCTTAATAACTTAGATTAATAAATTTTTGAGAGTAAATAGTGGGCTATTAATAACTCCACCCCCTCTTAGCTAATTTAATCATTCATTTAATGGAACTTTAACATATATTTCTTGAATATTTAATTAAATCTTAACGTATCTCTTTTCATGAGCTAATCCATTAGCTTTGCTTTAAGGAATGAGAGAAGAGGGGGGAATAGGTGGGATAGGCTGATAGTGGTGCAGGAATGATGGATGATGTGATTAAGAATGAGGATAATAGTTACATTTTAACTTATGTAAACCGTATATTATATATCGTAAATACGCAAATGGATCCAAATAAATTAGCTGAGGAATTTAAGGGAAAGATAGATATTATAGCTAGGATACCAAAGAAATATGTTAAGAGTATTAGACAATTAGTTAATGCATATTATAATTATTTGGAAACTAGATATATTAATAGATGGATTAAAAATAGAAATATTAGATATATAGCTTTCCTACTATGCAGTGATCAAATAGCTAGAATAATTAATTCTGTTTCAGAGGAAGAAGAGAAACTTACTATTATCTTTGCATTTTACCCATTAAATATATCTAAATATGGTAAGTTAATTGAGATACCGCTGCAGACTGATGAAGACTCAATCACTATGATGCAACAAGCTTTCTTTAGAGTTAAACTTGAGAAAGAGAGAGGTAAATTAACTACTGGATAGAATCTTCTCGACACTTATTACTTCATCGGGTTTGATTAGTGATAGACCAGTAACTTTCCCAATTATCTCAATCAGAAGTATATAATCTGGATTTCTCAATGAAACTTTATTAGGAATCTGGAGAGCTATAGAATCTATGAGATCTCTCGACCTTATGTCACTATGTCTTTTCTCAATAGTAATCCTGTATGTTGCATCTTCAGGTATTCTTTTAGATAAATCAATGGCTTTCTCAATAATTAATTCCGGCTTAGTAGGGATAGATAAATCGACTGGAATAAATCTCTTTGAAAATCTGAATTCCCAAGGTTTCTCATAAAGCATTTTTCTAATTTCATTAATTACCCCGTGTGGATCTAGGTTTATGTATCCTAACACTATCCCACTCACAGGTGACTTCCAGAATCTAGCATTCTTATCACCGAGAAGATAGAAGATTGTTTCAAGCTCCCTCATAGTATTATTTTCCATGAATCTTCCGCACGTTACAATTATATTGAAAACTCTCTTCATGCTTCTCTCAACCCTAATCACTATTAAAATCACCAAATCACCAATTGTTAATTATGTTAATCACTACTACATAGTTTCTTAAATAATTTAATTAGGATACTTAATTTTAAGTTAGATCAGATAAGATTTTTATAGAATATCCATATTTGTTACATATTTTCCTCACAATATGTATTATCTCATATCTATCATAAAGACGGTCTATAAAGATTTCATTCAGATCATCATCAACTACTATTAGTGTTGATGGTGGGTTTTTGCGCACACCACCATTAATATACATATCGACCTTATTAGAAAAATACTCACGTGCTTCATCAATAGAAGTAGCCGGCCTTCTCCCAGATATATTTGCCGAAGTACCAATCATATATCCATTAATGGATTTAATTATTTTGAGAAGATTTTCCTCATCTGGAATCCTAAAACCTATAAACTCACTATTGAAGATCGCCGGGATTTTATATTGAGCCTTAGATATTATTGTATATGGCCCTGGCCAGATTAACTCTGCTAAGTCCTCTATAACTCTGCTATATCTGATAAATGGTCGCATCCTATCTATCGAATCGATCAGAATTGGAAATGGATTAACCGATCTTCTCTTAAGAAATTTAATTCTATTAACTACATTAATGTTAAATGGATCTCCACCTATTCCATAAACTGTATCGGTTGGAAATATTATTACTCCATTATCGTAAAATATCTTACGAAGTATACTATATCTTACATTATTAATCTCTACTTTAAGTGGCATCTTCATAATTCACACATTAATATAGATATAAAATAAAGTATGATTAGCGAAGCCTTAGAATACTTACTATATCGTACTTTTAAAGATATATAAGAGCGAAGTTAATAAAGAATAAATTAAAATGAGATAGTCTTGATTACGAATTAAGAGCTAGGAGGTGTAATTATATGCCTATGGAGATAAAGGATATTAACGAATTCATGGAGAAATTAAAATACGCTAGGAAAGTTGTAGTAGTTAATAGACTACCTAAGTATATTAAGATAAAGGCTAGAACTAAGAGAAGACTCTATACTATTAAATTGTATAGTGAGGAGGAAGCACAAAAGATTCTTAAAGAGGTTAAGGTAGAAATTGAAGAATATTAATCGAATAATACACTAAGTTTATTTTTATTTAATGTTTTAAATCGATTACAGATTAGTAATTTAAGTTACTTAGAATCTTAGGGATCTAAACTTAATATCTTCATTGACAACTTTGATAACTTCTCTAAGCACCGTTCACAAGGATATGGTATCTTAGCGTCTAAATCTTTGAGTGTAGGTGAGAACGCCATCACACAGTATGGATTATTACAGTGCTCCAAACCAACTAAGTGCCCTAGTTCATGCATTAACTCCTTGAAAAATCTCTCTTTAACTACTTCAGGTTCGGCATATTCTATTAGATTATATTTTCTGCTAAGTCTAAATAGCGATATCATAATTCTCCTTAAGCCGGGATGAGTGACTGCAAATATATAATTAAAGCCTGGTATATACATATCTACATTAACGATGTAAATGTTAACCAGCAGATTGTTATCCGCCTCAGGAACCTTTTCCTCAACTGGTGGATCTAGTATAAAGTCTTTAGAGTTAAGTTGTTTTCTATTACCACTGAGATATCTGCTAATATCTGAAAATGATCCGAATAGTAGTTTATACTTATCTTTAAAATAAAAGCTTAATGCAGCATCTATAACATCCCTATTCGGAATTACAAAATCTTCAATATCATCCATATACCATAACTTAATAATATACATATAACTCACCATATTATGCTTATATATTCCTTAACGAATCTAATTAAAGTTCAGTTATTAAAATTCACGTTACTAGATTAGAGTTAGTTAAATACCTCCGTAAAGATAATTATTTTATAACTCACAATCCATTGTGACGTCTTATCTTAACTCAATTTTAGATCCTGAATATGGAAGAGATACTCTAAACCCATAGTCTTCGGCGATCTCTGCTAAAGCTTTCCTACCTCTCTCCTCACCATGCACTATAACTATTAATGGATCTCCGGGTATTTTCCTTAAAATTTTTCTGAGACCGTCTTGATCCGTATGTGATGAGAATTCGAAATAATATGTTGGTGCCTCAGATTTCTCACGTGATTTATCGATCATTACAACTCCTTCCTCGAGTAAGACTCTGCCCGGACTACCAGGTGCTTGATAACCTACTAAAAATATTGCATTTTTTGGATCCTTATGAAGTTTAGATATATAATATACTGCAGCACCACCACCTAGCATACCTGCGGGAGCTATTATAGCGGCTGGCTCCTTTAATACTCTCTTTCTCTCCCTCCATCTTTTAACCTTTTTAACTTTCTGGAATGCTTTCCTTAGCCTTTTAGGTGATTTAATATACATGGGATTCCCAAGAAGTATTCGAGTAGCTTCTAAAGCCATTCCATCCATAACAATCTTATGCTTGAAATTCCTACAGTATAAAATTAGTAGTATCTCCTGGCTTCGACCTACCGCAAAAGCTGGTATCAGTGCAATTCCATCATTCTCAATGACCTCACTAACCTTTTCAACAAATACCTCCTCAAGCCTTCTACGTTTAGGATGCTTATCAGCACCATAAGTGCTCTCTATAATAACAATATCGAAGTCATCCTCATATCTTAAATCGGCTGATCTTTGGAGACGTGTTTCATATGTATTTATATCACCGGTATAAAGAATTCTATGTTTTCCAGCCCTAATTATAACCTGAGCACTACCAGGAATATGACCTGCATCTAAAAACTCGATCTCGAATGGAGTTTTATTTAATTTGAGGGGAACTCTATAATCTAAATATATACTCTTTTGTTTCATGAATAAGAAATCTATATACTCGAATGGCAGAAATTCTCCAGATAACTTAAGAAAATCCCTAATTAATAGATCTGCTAAATCCATTGTAGGCTTAGTCGTATATAAAGGCATATTACCACTTACATAGAGATATGGTGTTGCCCCGATATGATCTAAATGTGCGTGTGTAATAATTACAGCATCTACTTCGTTGGGTGGCACTGTAATAGGGAATTTAGGTGGTCTTGATAATTCAACTCCATAATCTAAAATTAGCTTATGATTCTCATACTCAAGTAAGAAAGCAGCTTTACCAACTATCTCTGGCGATCCAATACAGTGAATTTTTATACCTTCCATCACTTATCTCCACGCTTGGAATTGACTTAACTTAAATACATTGTAAGAGACTATGAAATATTATATGGCTATTTAGTAATAATAAAATTATTAGATTAGGTGTTTAACATGACGAGAGACTTTATTAAGATACATATTCTTAACGATTTAAACGCGAGAGTATATTTAATGGGGTTTAGGGGTATAGGTCAAGTTGGATATTTAGCTATTAGATATTTGGTTAATAAGTT
>CAZHBK010000092.1:0-5907 GCA_964530465.1 uncultured Nitrososphaeria archaeon
GCTCCCCCTCCCAGGGCCCGTACCCGTTATAGGCTTGGTGGGCCGTTACCCCACCGTCTACCTGATAGGGCGCAGTCCCATCCTGCGGCGCCTAACCACGGCATGGATGGTTAGGCCTTTCGGAAATGGGGCCTTCCAGCACCCATCCCCTATCGGCCATTAGCCCCAGTTTCCCGGGGTTATAGCCGTCCGCAGGGTAGGTTGACCACGTGTTACTGAGCCGTACGCCGCGCCCCGCCAGCCCGGGGCGCACGACTCGCATGGCTTAGTCCCACTCCGATAGCAGTCGGGTCCGGCAGGATCAACCGGCCTCGGGGAGTACGCCACTTTCGAGGTCTGTAGGGTCGGTTTAGGTAGCCCCCTCCTCCGACCCAATCATTTGTTTATACGATTGGGTCTTCATTATGTGCCCGCGCGTGGAGATCCACGGCTTCATCCCAGGCATAAAGCCTTGGTCGCCGGGATACCGCCGCGCGGATATCGGTAATTGTTACCATTCTATTTCTTATGTTGATCCGGTATATAAGGTTTTAGTGACTCTACCGGGATCTCACATAATGTATGTAAATACTCCTCCATTCAGATTCCTATGGGATTGTTAAATTACCTAAGTTATAACTTCAGTTATTGAGGGGGTTATTACTGGAATTAATTCATGGGTAATCCTCTGTAGATTCCATATCTCACAATGTATATTGCCCAGGCTAAAAATTAATTAAAATGTACTTTATTTTCTATTCAATGGCTTATATGCGGGGGTGCCGTAGCCTGGTCAATCGGGGCGGTTGGAGCATTAGCTCCAGCCCATACTCAAGATTTATTATCAGTGGGGTATCCGCTGGCGTAGGCCTTCGTGGGTTCAAATCCCACCCCCCGCACCAAGGTAGATTAAATTAAGATCCTCTTACTACACTATTCACACTATGATCTCAGATCCTATTAACTCTCTATGTATTAGTAGTTTCTCAAGTGCTTCTCTCGTAGGTGGTAGTATGTATGTTTTTATCCTCCATTCTTTAATCATTCTTAAGGAGTTTGAATCGAAGAGTGGATAATGCCCTGCATACTCAGCATGCTTACTAAGGATCTTAATTAGCTCATCAATCCTCACATGTCTCAGTAATCTAGCATTATCATACTTCTGAGGATCTCTATCATATATACCGCCTACTCTAGTTAGGTTAATTAAACATTCGGCATCTGATAAATATGCTAGTAGTGTTGAAACAGCATTAGTTGAGAAACCAGGTGAGAATCCTCCTACGATTATGTTCACATTTTTATATTTAAAGACGTAGGACGCTTCAATGATATTGTTAAAGATCTTACCGTATACATAAGGCTTTATTAGGGATTGAACTATTAGTGCATTGATACGAGATATTGATATACCTATTGTATCAAGTGTAAACTCATCAAGCTTATATAATCTTAACCTATTAATAACTTTACGGGCGTGAGATCCACCACCTACTACAATAGCATACTTCCTCCCTTCTCTCAGACTATCCTCTTTAATAAATTCTAAAATCTTCAATAGCCTAGATTGATTATTCAATAGGAATTCATCGATGATATATCCTGAGAGTTTCAGAACTATCCTACTCATACTTACATCAAAAATACTTTATAACTTGGAGTTAGATAATAATATATTGTGTGAGAATTATCGAATCTTGTAACTAATTTCAACCTTCTTCAGTATATCATTCTAGTAGTCTTTGTTAGAGTCGATAGATATATAGCTTAATTGGAAAAATTTAATTATTATAAGGAAGTTAACTTATCCTAAATCACAGATGGTGGATATCCATTAGGTGTGCTTTATCATGAGCCATATGAAGGATATCGAGAGATATAAGCTTAGAAAACTAATTAGAGAATTGAAACGTAAGAAGGGGAGAGGTACTGAGTTAATTAGCTTATACATTCCACCCGGCAGGAGGATAAGTGATGTTATAGGTTACTTAAGACAGGAGTATTCAACAGCAGCTAATATTAAATCTGATTTAACTAGGAAGCATGTTCAAGAAGCTATTATTAAAGTTATAGAAAGATTAAAGTATTATAATGTTGCTCCTGAGAATGGACTCGTCATATTCTGCGGTGCAATACCAGAATCTGGTCCAGGTACTGAGAGGATGGAGATATATACTATCGTCCCTCCAGAACCTATAAATGTCAACTTGTATAGATGCGATGATCACTTCCATACAGAATATTTAGAAGATGTTTTGAAGGAGAAGGATGTTTATGGATTGATATCTATAGATGTTAATAATGCGGCTATAGGAGTATTAGAGGGTAATAGGCTTGAAGTACTCGGTGAGTATACATCAGGGATACCGGGAAAGCATAGGGCGGGAGGACAGTCCGCTAGAAGATTTGAGAGATTAAGGGAGATGGAGATACATAATTACTTCGATAGGATAGCATTACATGTGAATGAATATTTCTTAAGTGATGATATCTACCCTAGGTTAAAGGGAATCTTAATAGGAGGACCAGGCTATACCAAATATGACTTCGTTAAGGAAGCAAAATTAGACTATCGATTAACTGATAAAATAATTGGATATGTTGACACGAATTACTCTGGTGAAGAAGGCCTTAGAGAAATGATTGATAAAGCTAAAGATAAGCTAAAGAAGGCAAGATATGTATATGAGAAAGCACATGTAGATGAATTCTTAAGAAGGCTAGCACATGAACATAATAAAGTATTGTATGGCTTGAATGAGGTGTTTAGACATATTTATAATGGTATAATTGATAAATTGCTAATTCTAGAAGACTTCAATAAATACTACGTAAGATTTAAGTGTGAGAGATGTGGATATACGACTGAGAAATTTATCGATGAAAAGGATTTAATGAAGGTAGGTCAGGGAATCAAATGCGAAAAGTGTAATACAGGAATAATGTATCCTGAAGAGGAGGAGTTGGTGATTGACTACTTATACGATGTATCTACTTTAGCAAACTTTGAAGTAGTCTTGATCTCACCTAAAACTGAGTATGGAAAAATATTTAAACAATTTAGCGGGATTGCAGCCCTTCTTAAATATCCAATTACATATTAACTTAACAATTCATCTCGTCATTTCAATATCTTATAGTATCTTGCATACGTCTTACATTACTACATAATCTCCTATTGTATATAGCTTATTAGCGATAAATTAGAGAATAATCATTTCCTACTTCGAATTCAGGGATTTTAAAATTATATAGTCTTCTTTGCTAAAGCTCTATAATGGTATCTTTGACTTCGATATCCTTAAATTCGATATCTTTGATATTATGCATGCATTTTAAGTCCTTCTCATAAGCTACTAACTTGTTAGATGTTATAACCTTCGATAGACTCGATTTAAAGGATATATTCTTCGATTTTTTAAACCTCCATATTATGGAATTGAACTCCATGACTAAACCTATATTTGACTTTTCCTCCTTAAAGAATGGTTTTGGAAAGTTCTGATATATTATTCCCTTACTATCATACAAAACCCTCCAGATATAGTCCGTGATGAATGGAATTATTGGATGTAAAACTAGTAATATATGCTTAAGTGCTGTATGAAGAGCATACCATGCTGATTTCTGTTCTTCTATTGTAAAGATCCCGTCACTATTATATGCTCTCGCTTTAACTAATTCTATATAATGTGGTGCAAATACATTCCATATGAAATTTCTAACTAAGTTTGATGTATGGAAGAAGTCAAGTTCAGAATATTCCCTATCTGCAACCCTAATTATATTAGATACTTCTATCAATATATCTCTATCAATAGCCGTTAGCTTATTATGAGGATATTCGTTAACTATAGGAAAGCTAGATATGAACCTAGCTACATTCCATAATTTAGTAATGAAGCGTCTACAACTCTCTAATTTACTCTCTGAGAATCTATAATCAAATCCGAGTTTTGTTTCAGTAGCACTCCATAGACGGAAGGCATCTGCCCCATACTTCTCTATGACGGGTATTGGAGGAACAATATTACCTAATGACTTACTCATAGCTCTCCCATACTCATCAAGCCCCATACCAGATAACCTAACTATCTTAAAGGCAGGCTTCCCAGTTAGCAGATATACGCGTAGTAAGGTGTAGTATAGCCATGTCCTAACAATATCTATGCCTTGAGGTCTTACTGTAACCGGGAATGCTTTTTCATAAAACTCCTCCCCAACTAGACATTTAGTTATATATAAGGGAGTAACACTTGAATCAACCCATGTATCAAATGTTCTCGGATCTCCTACGAATTCATTATATCCACATTTCTCACATTTATCAAATGGTGGAGGATCGATCCACGGTCTATAATACTTACCAGGTTTAGGTAAATGAGGGTGCCCACATCTCCTACAGTACCATATTGGAACTTCAGTACCATAATATCTAGTTCTAGTGATCGGCCAGTCGATACTTATTGAATTTATCCAGTTTATGAGTAATTGCTTATGGAATTCAGGGATGAATTTAATCTCATCAATTAACTTTAGCAAATCGTTCTTAAATTCTAACTGCCTTATATACAAATCACGCGTAACTATAAATTCAACAGGATTCTTTGACCTCCAACAAACAGGTATATTTTGCGTTATCTCTTCGACTTTCTCCAGTAATCCCATTCTATCCAAGTCTTCGACGATCGCATTCCTAGCTTCTTCTACAGTTAGTCCTTTATACTTCCCTGCCAATTCATTCATTCGTCCATCTTTACCAATTAATATCTTTGGTTTAAACCCCAATTCTCTAAATAATCTAATATCTGTTAAATCTCCAAATGAAGAAAGCATCATAACTCCAGATCCAAAATCCATATCAACACATCGATGGGATAGGATTGGTATCTCTTCATTATATATTGGAATAATAGCTCTAGCTCCTTCTAAATCCTTATATCGCTCGTCACCCGGATTGAATAACAAGGCTACTGTTGCTCCAAGTAACTCTGGTCTTGTAGTAGCTACCGGAACATATCCTCCTCTCTTAAGTGGAAATCTAATATAGTAAAGTTTTCCCTTCCTACTTACGTATTCTACTTCAGCTTCAGCAATCGTTGTATGGCACACAGGACACCATATCGTTGGTCTATCAGCTTCATATATCAAACCTTTTTTCCACATCTCAATGAAGGTAGCTTGTGTAAATGCTCTATATTCCGGGCTATCAGTCCTATATGGATCCCAATACCTAGCAGAAATTCCAAGCCTCCTCACAACTTCAATGATCTCCTTCTCGTATTCATCAAGCTTTTTTCTACATAACTCAATGAATTTACTTCTATCCATCTCTTTAGCTTTAATCCCATATTCCTTTTCAACTCTAATCTCAACAGGTAGCCCATTCCGATCGATTCCAAACGGAAAGAATACTGAATAGCCCTTCATCCGGTAATATCTTGCAAACATATCCATCTGACTATAATGCGCTGCTGCAGCAACGTGCCAACTTCCCGATGCATAAGGTGGAGGAGTATCTATGACAAATAAAGGTTTGCCTGGTTCATACTTAAACTCATATACTTTCTCCCGCTCCCATAACTCTATTAATTTACGCTCATGAGAGATATCCCATCTCTTCTCAGAAATCTTAGGTTTAAAACTCATTACAAACCCTCTATCAAAGACAAATAATTTAAAATTTAATTGGTTTTATATAGCGCTTGCTGCCACCTAATAACTGAGCTATTTAGCATCTTATCTAACATTTATTTTACAGTACTATAGTTGTGACTACTAATCTATATCTAAGGTATGAATTAAATAATATGCAGTGAAAGCTTAATATAAGAGTCGGAATAATTTATAAATTACAGACTGAATAAGGGCCCGTAGCTCAGCCTGGTTAGAGCGCTCGGCTGATAACCGAGAGGTCGTGGGTTCAAA
>CAZHBK010000093.1:0-5881 GCA_964530465.1 uncultured Nitrososphaeria archaeon
AAATAATAATAATTGTTTGTTAGTAATGGAATTATTGGAAAATAAATAATATATCTAAATGTCTGATAAGTTAATTTTAAAATTAGTTATATCAGGCGAGATAATCCCTCCTAGGTGCTTGACTTCATCACATATCTGTTTAATAACCTTATTAAACTCCTTGATTGATCTGTTAGAATCTTCATATGTTGTATACATCTCTATGTGAATTATGATTCTAGATATATTGTCTCTTGATCCCCTCACTAAGCTCTTTATATAGATCCTAGGATTACTCTTTTGTAAATTATTTATTAATTTAGATATATCTGACTCTGATATATTAACTACCTCTATATCTTTCTCTAAGAGCATGCCTTTAGGTAATATCTTTAATAGTATCTTCTTTACTTCATTATCGAATATATCTATCATCTCCTTAGGAACGCCGGGTAATGCAAATATATGCTTTCCTCTTAATTGCAAGTATATTCCAGGAGCAATACCTATTCTATTCTTAAGAGCTATAGAAGTTTTAGGCATCTTCGCCATTTTAACTCTCTCTTTAGTTAGCTTATATCCTAATCTTTCCAACTTTCTCTTAACTTCGTTATATGCATCCTTATTTATTACCCACTCCATATTAAAGGCTTTAGCTATTGCTTCACTCGTTCTATCATCTTCAGTAGGTCCTAAACCACCCGTTAGTACTATTACATCTGCATAATTAAATGCATCTTTCAATGTACTTATTATTTCGTTAAGATTATCTCCGATAACCAGAATTCTATGTACGTTAACACCTAACTCAGTTAATCTTCTGGCAAGCCATGTAGCGTTAGTATTCAAAATTATACCCTTAAGTAATTCATCTCCAATGGAGATAATCCATGCTTTTAGATTACCTGTAGACATTGCAACATCTATACTTATAACTTATACACTGCCGTTATTAATTTTCTGATTACCAAACAAAATAAGAAATTAATATCTAAAAATTTTAAGGTGAAATTTATTCCCGAGTCGACGTTATTAGATATTACTGTAAAGAATAGTAGCTACTTTGAGAGGGTGAAATATATTATTAGTGAAATAATTATCCAGAAAATTAAGGTAATTAATCCTCCTCGGTAGTCAAATGATATTATTAGGTGATATATAAAACCAATGAATCCAATTATTAGGAAAGACAACGCTATATACGTCCTTATATAGCTTTTTATGATTACATGTCTCAGTAATTTTTTCAATAGGCTATATATATTATATACGTAGCATATCCTGGATTTTACATTAATATTATAATTTAGCATTAACTTATCGTGAATCTCATTAGAGTATTTGTCAATTATTTTTGCTCCCTCATCTGTAATTGTGTAGAAAACTTTATTATCTATGTATAGTTTCTTTACAAATCCTTTATTTTCAAGATTCTTTAATCTGTAATCTACTGCTTGTCTACTACACTTTAATCTACTTGCTAATTCTTTAGGATGTACTTTCTGTTTTTCATTAATGTAGTACAAGATGGCGATATATATTGGATCTCTCGATATATCCTTTCTTATATCCATATTCGTTCCAATATAACAGTATTAAAAAGCCTTCTTAAGCATTTAGTCTGCCAAGAGTTTATTAAGCTTGCCTTACAACTATAGCTAATAAGAAGAATAGAAGAACATATATTACTGCTATGTAGTAATACTTTTAGTTGATTCTAATTTATTATTAATGGGGATCTGAAGTGATTATTCTATCTCTTAGTAGTGAGATAGAGTGGGGGATTAGGTTATCAAAATATTTGAATAGTCAGGTTGTAGAGATCTACTCAAAGACCTTTCCAAATGGTGAAGTCTTATCTAGAATTAGTAATCCCAAACTAATAAAAGAGAATGATGTCATACTTTACATTAGAACATATCCTGATACCAATAACAAATTGTTTCTCTTATTTCAGACTCTTGAGGCTTTAAATCATTATATGTCGAAATCGATTACGCTTATAATTCCATATCTATCGTACTCCAGACAAGATAAGAGATTTTTAGAAGGTGAATCGTTATCTCTTAAATTATTAATGGATATATTAAATATGCTTAGAGTAGATAATTTAATTACTATTGATGTTCACAATGAGGAGTCTTTAAGAAAATACGCAAAGAATATAAGAGTATACGTTATTTCACTTTATGATCAATTATTGCAGCAACTTTTAAAGTCATTTCGTGGAAGAAAGATAGATGAGTCTGATATAATCCTTGTAGCACCTGATAAAGGAAGGTTAAATGTAGTCTCTAGATTAGCTGAGAAATTCTCATTAGATTATATATTCTTTGAGAAATATAGAGATAGGTATACAGGAAGAGTTAGTATAAACCCTCCTTCGAACATACCTAAGGTTAACAATGCAATAATTATTGATGATGAAATTGCTACGGGAGGTACGATTGCTTCAGTAGCTAAGTATCTCTACGATAACGGCGTCAAAAACATATATGCATTAGCTATCCACTTGATCCTTGTTAATAATGCGACTGAGAAGCTTCTTACTTCTGGCGTTAAACATATAGTAGGTACCAATACTATAATTAATCCGCATGCCATCTTAGAAGTTGAGCCCTATATAGCTAATACTATAAAAGAAGTTAGATTAGGTATTTAATTAAGTTAATATCCTAAACTTGATCTTAAAACTTAAGACGGTCTAAATTAAAAAGAGTTATAAAGTTAGAAAGCTAGAATGGTAATATCAGCGACTATTTTGATTTTACACTATAATGTTAAACTTCATAGTTTAATGTGAAGATGGAAATGTAGTATGCAAAGGTGAAGCCATGCTATACGGCTTCTGGATCTCGATGGATCATCCAGAGTTATCAGTCTATGAAGTAACTAGGTTGATTCATTCCTATAGAGGAAAGGTTAATTTTAAACATAGATCTGGTAGACTTCTTTTGTTAGATACTAATTTAAATGAAGACATTATCAAGAGAATTACGTACAGATCCGCACTTGTAAAGGAGGCATATAAGATTCATCACTATACGAACGAGCCTAACCTAGATGAGATTATATCAAATGATTTTATAAGCTTGCTAAATCAATATCCATCTATAGCATTGAGGTTTCATATTTATCAGCCTTCGCGATGTTTAAAGATGATTAATTATGAATATTTAGTTAATTACTATGCGGATAGATTACTTAAATATTATAAAGGTGTGGTTAACCTTGTAAATCCCTCTTTAAGAATAGTAGTTATCATATCTAGAGATATAATAGCCTTAGGTTATGAAATTATAGGAAAGCATAGTAAAGGTTTTCATATAAGAGCTCCATCAAAGAAACCTATCTTTACGCCTTTCTCTCTTGATCCTCGATTAGCGCGTCTCATGATTAATCTATCTGGAGCGGTTGAAGGAGAGACTATTCTAGATCCATTTTGTGGGGTTGGAGGAATTCCTGTAGAATCATCTATACTAGGTATAGGATCTATATGTATTGAGCTTATTTATAAATGGGCTAGAGGAGCACTAATTAATACAGACTATTTTGATAAGGCTAAATTATACACTGAGGTAATATGTGGAGATTCTATTAAAAAGCTGATAAATCACATAAAATATGTGGTTACTGATCCACCATATGGTAGGATAACTACGGTTAAGGGGTATACTACAGCTCTTAACTTAATGAATAAATTTTTAGAAATGCTCTCGGTATTAGATTCACTTAAGACTGCTGTATTTATGATACCAAAAAATTTAAAGCTTGACTATGAGAGATATGGATTTAGACTCGCCTTTAAATATGAAATACCTGTTCATAGTAAGCTAACAAGGGTGTTAGTAGTTCTTGAAAGGATTTGAAAATAGTTATGATCCAATGAGTATAAAGATAATATTCTTGGGTACTTCTGCAGGCGTACCTACGAAAGAGAGAAACGTAACAAGTATTTTACTTGTTAGGAAAGGTGAATATATTTTCTTTGACTTTGGGGAAGGAACGCAAAGACAATTGTTTACAATCGGTATGGGATTTATCAGCAAAATGAAGATTTTCATAACGCATACGCATGGAGATCATATATTAGGACTTCCGGGTCTTCTTCAAACTCTATGTTTATTTAAGAGGACGGCGCCTTTAAATATCTATGGGCCTCCACAATTAGCTTCTTTCATAGATTTCATGATAGATTTCTTAAATATCGATTTAACATTTGAAATAAAGTTTCATCCAGTCCGTGATGGTGATTTATTTGACTTCAAGGAGTATTACATAAAAGCTTTGAGGAATAAGCATGCTGGGTTAAGTTTTTCATACATGTTTAAGGAATATGATAAACCAGGTAGATTTAATGTTGAGTTAGCGTTAAAGAGAGGAGTGCCAAAAACTATTTGGTCTAAACTAGCTAGAGGCGAAGATGTTAGAATAAATGATAAAATATTTAAAGCGTCAGAATACTTAATACCGCCAGCTATAAGGGGCAGGAAAATAGTAATATCTGGTGATACAATGCCCTTTCAAGAAATGGTTTCATTTGCTAAAGGGGCGGATGTCTTAATTCATGAGGCAACATATAGTAAGAAATTCTTTGATCGAAGTTTAAAAACGCAGCATACAGTAGCTGAGGATGCTGCTAAAATAGCTAAAGAAGCAAATGTTAAAATACTGGTACTTACGCACCTAAGCGCTAGATATGGAGATCCAAATGAATTACTACTGGAGGCTAGAAGGATATTTCCAGCAACATTCATAGCTAGTGATTTTGACATAATTGAAATCCCTTATATTGGCCGCATTATTAAAAAGCTCCATGGTATCACTGCATGATATATATTTAAGTATGCTATACGTATGGATATACATCTTTTATTAAAATTGAGTTAGCCATTTTACTACTTCAATTGGATTGTCAATTCTAATCCTAATGATAACCTCCCCTAATGGAGACTCTCCAGGCTCGCAAATCGAAAAAATACCTGTATACGCTGCCTGCTTATGTAGGAAAATATTGATTTCTCCTTTATCAACATTGATATACTTAATTAGATATCTTCTAACTGTTGCTAATACTCTGCGTTGTCTAAAATGATGAAATAGTCTATTTATGTAGTCCCCGCCCTTTTTCTCAATATAAGCTAGTTTCTCATATTCATCAAGATTTCTAATATTTATATTATCGTCATCTACGATTTTCCTAAATATCTCTTTTATTTTCGATATATCCTCACATGGATAGATTATTGTCTCAACTACGATGACTGAATCCTTAATATAACGATTGATTTCATTCATTTTCTTTACTCTCTCCCTTATTTCCTTACTTGTCTTCTTCAATACCTTTCACCAAATTTTTAAACAAGTTTAATACTTCTTTCAATACGTTTTTTAGCTCTCTCTTATTAACAATAAAGTAGTCTGCCTCAGATAGCAATTTAACTAAACCAAATTCTTTTTCAATTTGCTCTCGAATAAGAAACTTCTCTAACTTAGAGGTATCGTCGGCTCGCGCACGTTTTAAGATCCGTCTATATCGTGTTCTTAAATCTGCTAAAACATAAATTAGTAAGGTTTTCTGGCATATATTCTTCTTGAAATATATTAATTCCTCTATACTTCTAATCCCATCGATCACTAGAACCTCTTCTTTAGTGAGATTACTTTCTTTAATTCTCTTAACAGTAAGCATAGCGATTGCAGATTCACCATATACCTCCCGTAATCTTTTAGCCTCCCTAATGATAAGATTAGAGTTTAAATATCCATATTTTTTCTTTACATATTTTCTAACGATATCCCCCATTGAAATTACACCAATACCCAATTCTCTTGCTATGGTGGAAATCGAGGATTTTCCAGCACCCGGCTCACCCGTTATGCATATTAATAATCTCATCAG
>CAZHBK010000094.1:0-5879 GCA_964530465.1 uncultured Nitrososphaeria archaeon
ATATTTAAGCTTTTTTAGATTTTATATCTTATTGAAACATAAGCCTATAGCATATTACCATCTGCTTAGTACCCCACATAAATCCTACGTATGGAAGTACCATGAATATTATGAATAAAGCTATAGCTATTATAATGAGGGGGAGCATCCATTTAAGTGTAGCTCTATCAGTCCCAAATACTATTGGGAACGGTCCTATTAGGATTATACCTCCACCCCTAACACCAGATCTAGATGATGCTAATAATCCAAAAATGATTATTATAAATCCTAAGATGATTAATGCTATACCTATGTTAAATAATAAATCTGCTGAGATCATATTTACCTATATCACATTTTTTCAATCTTTAATTTATAACGTTTAATGCATTAATTGAATGTTAACGATGACATATAGTATCGTAGCGAGATCTAAAGATGGCTTACTACTAGGCGTTGGAGTAGTTAGTGGTTCATTCAATGTAGGCTCACGAGTACCATGGATCGAGTATAAAGTAGCAGCTGTAGCAACACAAGCATATACAAATCCGATGTTAGGGAAACTAATAATTGAATACGTGAAGAAGGGTTTTAAAGCGTCGAGAGCTCTTAATGAAGCATTAAAATTTGATTCTGGATTTGAGTTTAGACAGGTTGCTGTAATTACTATATCGGGGGATAGAGCATACTATAATGGGAAATATATTCCAAAACCATATGCAGTTAAAGAATCAGAATACTGTATATGCATAGGAAATCTACTAGCTTCAGAGGAAGTTGTAGATAAGATGCTTGATACATTTCTAAGGTATTATAACGATTTAATTAAAGCTATTATTGAGGCTTTGAGAGCAGGTCATGAGGCTGGTGGAGATGCCAGAGGTGATCAAAGTGCAGCATTACTTATCTCTGGAGATGATGTAAGATTAAAGGGTAAGAATTTAAAGATATCTATTGCATCGAGTACGAATCCTATAAGAGATATAACTTATGAATTAAATAGATATAGTAAACGCTGATCATATACTTTAAATATTAAAGATTAATCCTTATAGGATAACTTCTAGTGTGTTGAGATAGTATAACGATGTTAATTGTGTGATTGATATGGAAGCTAAGGTAGATAGATCAGAAGCTAGAAAGGTTATTGAGGAGAGGAAGAGGAAAATCTCTGAAGTTATGAGGGAGATTAGATATAAGATTGGTGTTATTAGTGGTAAAGGTGGCGTTGGTAAATCTATGGTTACAGCTAATCTAGCTGTAGCACTAGCCCTTAAGAAGTATAAGGTCGGCATTGTAGATAGCGACTATCATGGTCCTTCAATACCAAAAATGCTAGGCGTTGAGGATGGAAAGGTTTACGTTACTGCAGATAAAAAGCTAGTTCCTGTTGAGGGGCCATTAGGCATTAAAATTATGAGCATATTCTTCTTCCTACCAGATCCAACAACAGCAGTTGTATGGAGAGGACCTATGAAATTTCATTTTATGCAGGAAATACTCTCATCCACATTATTTGGTGAATTAGATTTCCTACTATTCGACCTACCTCCAGGTACGGGTGATGAAGCAATAAATTTAGTTCAATCAGTTCCAGATCTAACTGGATTAATTGCAGTAACACAACCCACCGAAGTATCCGCCCTAGCCGTTGCTAAAGCTATAGATTTCGCAATTAAAGCAAATGTACGAGTATTAGGAGTTATTGAGAATATGAGTTACTTTATATGTCCTAAATGCGGATCTAAATATACTATATTGTCAGGTAATGGAGGTGAATACTTATCAAGGAAGTATGGAGTTCCATTACTTGGTAAGATACCTATAGAGCCTAGGATAGCGGAGTCAGGAGATAGCGGATATAGCATACTTATTCAAGATCCTAAATCCAAATTCTCAGAGATATTCATGGATATAGTAAATAAGATTCTTAGAGAGATTGGAGAGTAAGAACCTATTTACCACTATATATGTCGAATCCATCTCTATCATATCTATTGAACTGTCCCTCTATCCTACTTAATTCTAAATACCTCTCTCTAAGCTCTAATATTAAGTCCTTAATCTTCCATGGATTCTTAACACCTTCAAGCTTCCTTTTAATAGAGTATAATCCAGACGATAATGATATACTACTAGGAGCTAAAGACTTCTCAACCCCACCTCCACTCACCATAGCAATAATTACATCTCCAAATCCAAAAATCCTACCTGCAAGACTTTGAAAAGCTGTAACCTCAACTATCCCATCTATTGGAAGTGTAGTAACCTGAATAGTACCGTATTTATGCTTAATAATAACTCTTTTATTTGTAATATAGTATAATCTACCTCTAGAATAGAAGTAGATGCATGGAATTGCTATTAAAGCCGCTATTATCAACCCGATGCTGGCGAGTGAGAATATCGATGTATATTTAATTAGATATGTCTTAACTAAATCAAATACAAATATTATAATACCTTTTATATTTTCAATGGGATTTAATGTAAAATTAGGTAGTGAGCTTGTAATAGTAGAAGGTAGTCCGAGTAATTTGAAGATTGCAGTTACTATAGGAGATAGATACGTTGTTAAAAATGTTATAAAGTAGCCGAGCAGAATGATATATAATACGTATTTTATTAAATCCCATACTAACTTCTTAAGAGTTAACGTAATCTTATAATGCCATATGAAGTATATTAAGAGGAACATTATAACGATGTTAATGAATGAAATCAAGGTTATCTTAGAATTGAAGAATAAATATAGCATGTATCCATAGAATGCTATAAGGGCAGATAGTATAAACTCTCTAATCTTAGATAGTGGATGCATCCTAATAATCTTATAGATCTCCTCACCAGGTAATAGCTTCAAGTCGATATCCTCACTTAATTTAGCATACTCCCTAATTCCCTCAGGAATTCTAAATTCATCCTTTTCAGACATTCTCTATATTAACAATAGATATCTTATGCTTTAAATACCCCTGTAAACAACTTGTAAATGAAGTGTAAATTATCGTTAATGTGGTTTGTGTGATATTATACACTGTGATTTTATGTTATTTGAAGAAGTTATCTTGTAGCCTTAATTACATTAGATATATCTCCATAAATTTAATGGAGACATATCATTTGTTGAGGGATATACTAGTCCTTCATCAATTCTCTTAATAGCCTTTGATAGAGGCTCTGCATCTAAAGCGATTGTCGCTAATATGCTTGCTAGACCACTCCAAGACCCCCAGTATTTCTCCCAATATCTTTCAGTATCATTAACTGGAACATTATATACATGACTTATTATTTTAGCTAGCCATCTATCTATTGGTGGTTCATTATATTTCCTATATGTTAGTACGTTTGCTAATCTCGCAGTATAATTACCTACTCCATTAATAGTCTTTAAGGATTCAGGGTTATAACAATCTCTAAAATCATTTGTAATATTACCTCTTACGAATTCTTCTGCAATATTATGAATAGTTTTAGCTCTATACCCGATACCTGCTTTCATTAATTCACTAATATTTATTCTAAATATATCTGAAGGTCTAGGAGGAATTAAAACCTCTCCAAATGGAGGTATTAGATAGCTCTCTCCAAATAACTTAAATAAGTTTGAGAGCATTTTCCAACCCTGCTTAAAACTAGCATTCTGCTGGCATACTCCTATAAGTAGACTTATCCATAGTGGAGATGCTCTAACTCTAAATCCAGCTAGATAGCTCATCGACTTACTAAGGAGTTTATCAGTCCTCCATAACTTATAGAAGGCTGTTAGATCTTCAGATAAGCCTAGAATATGCCTGATTAACTCTATATACTCACTAATATCCTCATATCTAGCACTCGAATATACATCAATACATAATATCTTTAAGCCGCATACTCTAGCTACAGCTATAGTAGGATATTCTAAATCTAGAATGAGTTTTAAAATACCATTACCACTATAATACCATGAGAAGTTATAGATTGATGCCGTTAGTCTAAAATCATAGTCATCATATTCATACTCGATCCTAAATCGAAAAACTCTGTTAAGCTTCATATTAATACTACCTCTGACATTTCTCACATACAAATGTCTTCCTCCCAACTTCCTTCTGAATATAGAATTTTATTGGAGAACCACATATCTTACATTTCTCATTATACCTATTGTATACGTAGAGTATTGGTTTAAGCCTACCACCATCTAATTTAATCCTTAAAAACTCTCTCGTCAATCTCTCAGCGACATCTACAATCTTCTTAACCTCATCTCTAGATAGCTGACTTACTAAGCGTTCGGGATGAATACCAGCTCTAAATAAGATTTCATTACGAAGTATATTACCAATACCCGCTATAACACTTTGATCAAGTAATACCTCGCCAATCTTCCTCCAACCATTATTTAAAATCCTCCTAATAGCTTCATTCCTATCCCAGTCGCTTCTAAGAGGGTCAGGTCCATACTCCTTTAATAGTCTTCCAACTAATCTATCTCTATAATCGATCTCAACTATTGGAGCATTGTATACTACTATCTTCTTAGAATCAGTTTCAATTAATAGTCTAATCATTTTAGATGGTTTCTTAAAATCTTCATTTAACTCATAGATATGTATAGACCCATACATCATTAGATGGATTCTAATACAATACCTACCTGTTAATAATAGGATATTCTTGCCTATTGTATCCGTATCCTCAATCTTTTCACCGATAAGGCTCGATACTGGGATGTATACACGTTTTAAACTCTTAACATATACCTTCTTAATATATTGACCCCTGCAAGATCTAGCGATTTTAATCGCGTAGAGTCGTGCTGTAGGACCTTCAACCATCGCTAGTAATGAGAATTCAGAAATGTTATTTAAAAGTATATCTGAGGTTGAGACTTACATAGAGTAGATATTAGTTTCTAAAGATGTATGATTAAATACATGTTGTATTTAAAAATCAGCTAGCTGTTTATACTCTTTAGTATCTAATTTTGTATTTAACCTTCTATTACTCGATTTTTAGGTGTATTAAATTATGATTATAATTTTACTCGGTCCTCCAGGTGCTGGTAAGGGTACTCAGGCAGCTAAGATATCAGAGTATCTATCGATACCTCATATTGCAACAGGTGATATTTTTAGAGATGCTATCAAGCAAGGTACTGAATTAGGTAGGAGAGCGAAGGAGTATTTAGAAAAAGGGGAGCTAGTGCCGGATGAGATAGTTAACGCTATTGTTAGAGAGAGGATTTCGATGGATGATTGTAGAAATGGATTTATACTAGATGGTTATCCGAGAACCTTAAATCAAGCTAGAGCATTAGACGATATGCTTGATGATATGGGTAAGAGTATAGACGTGGTACTTAATCTCATCGTACCAGAGGATGAGATTGTAAGAAGGCTTTCATATCGTAGGATCTGTAGGAGATGTGGGGCTGTCTACCATCTGATAAATAACCCACCTAAGGTAGATGGAGTGTGTGATAAATGTGGTGGTGAGTTGTATCAGAGGGAGGATGATAGAGAGGATGTAATTAGAAATAGACTTAGAGTATATCATGAGAGGACTGAACCTATAGTGAAGTATTATAAAGATAGAGGATTGCTAGTAGATATCGATGGATCCGGTAGCATTGATGAAGTATGGAGTAGAATTAAGAGTGTATTGGATAAAATGATGTAGCCCGCCACCTTGACCCTCCCACATATCACCGTTGAATGGCTTATTCAGGAGGGCGGGTTAGGCGGGCCCTTCTAATATTAAAGATAGCTAGTAGAGATTATTTAACCTTCCTAAATCCTTAATAACCTACCCATCCTATTATTTATTAGGCCATCTAATAACTCCTTTTAAACCTCCTCCCTCTAATTATAGTATACACCTAATGGAGAAAAAGAATGGGAGGTTAG
>CAZHBK010000095.1:0-5877 GCA_964530465.1 uncultured Nitrososphaeria archaeon
CTTAATCAATGTATTAAAGAAGTTGAAAAGTATACGGAGAAGGAGGTTAGACTAAGAGAATTCCTATTCAATTTAAGAAAATTAAGAGAAACATGGAGCGATTATAGGAGAATCGAGGAGAAATTCTCGCTTAAGAAGATCACTTTAGACGAATACAGAAGTGAAAAAGAACGCATCGTAGTAGATTTCCAGACAGTAATAAGCAAGCTTAAAGCATACATATAACGGCTGAATTAATAGACTAACATGGTAGCCCCGCCGGGATTCGAACCCGGGTCAGCGGGGATCTCCTCCCCCTTGGGAGGGATCCAAAGCCCGCTATCCATAACCTCCCCCCATAAGGGGGTTTGGCCGCTAGACGACGGGGCTGGTTTATACCAATTTTAAATTCTCAATGAGGATAGAAATAAGCGTTAACTAAGTTAATTTACATCACAGTTAAGATAAATAGATACCTTAGATTTTTACTCTCCCTTTTACTGCATCTAATCTGTATTGTAATGTAGATTCAAATATCAATTTAATATACTTTCTCTCCTCATCTAATTGCTTGATACCTCTCCTACCATACATCCTCATTTGAATTTCAGATGCTTTAATAGGATTTAACTCATATAGTACACTTTTATAGCCATTCCATATTGTAAATGGCGGTATGTTAATGCTTACCAATCCCATTACATGTGAGAAAACGCCAATTACCTTTCCAGCAAAGATCTGCGTTCCTATCGCTGTCTTAACATGGTCTCCAATAAATGCTCCGACCTTAATTAATCCGGTTTCAAATGTCTCTCCCAAATATCTTACTCTGACCGGCCCATATGTATTCTTTAGATCTGAAGTAACTGTATGTGCTCCTAAATTAACCCACTCACCTACATAGCTATGACCTAGAAAACTCTCATGTGATTTATTAGAATATCCATCTATTAAAGACGCTTCAATCTCCCCTCCAACCTTACATACAGGTCCTATTGCAGTATTCCCCCTGACTAATGCTGATAGTATTTTTGACCTCTCTCTAATTATACAAGGGCCAGAGATTCTAGAGAAAGCCTCAATTTCTACGCTTTCACATAATATAATTGGCCCATTTCTAGTATCAAAATAGACGAATCTTTCGACAAAGACGCCATTTTTACTTACAAGCACGGGCCAGGATCCTCTATGAGATTTCAATATTGAATATTCTTCTCTTACAAACTTCGATAATATGTCGTCCTTAATAATATCCTCTTGATACATGAAGATATTCCATGGATACTTCATATAATACAAATCTATTGGCGGAGCCTCCAATCTATGTTGAATCTTAGGCTTATAATATGAATCAACATATTCTTTATTCAAATGTGCTGCGAGAAGTACTCCATTTCTGTAAAATCCAGTTCCTACTTCCAATTTTGATAATTGAGCAATAAATCTATCTAAATTTGAGAAAGATGCTATCAAACCACTATTAACTACTATGAAATCATTTGATGGAAGTTCTTGCGTTATTAAATTGTGACGCTTTGAGATAATTTTAGCTTGCATGCCATCTTTTAGGATGACGTATATAGAATCTCTCCCGTAAAGCCTCTCTAATCTCTCCCTTAATGAAAAACCTGCAATTCTAAATTCAGATACCGGCCTATATAGGGTTAACCATTCAAATAAGGGCTCATTAAAAATAGTATCTAAAATCACTATATCAACCATTACGACAACCTCAGAACCGACTAATTTGACCTAACTTACTAATAAAACTAATTAAAAATTAAAGCTATGAAAAATAAATAATAATGGTAATTATAATAGATCATTAATAACCCAAACAATTTTTCCTTCATCAGAATAGCATTATCTAACATGTCTCTAATACTCAATTAAAGCTACTCATCGGTATATACAATTGTATAAGCTTACTTTAAGTAGGAAAATTTTAATCTTAAGACTAATACTCTATTTATCTTATGAAAGTATTACTCATACACGCTAAGGAATTTAGATATAGACCAATTAAGAGAGCACAAAGCAAGAGAGTTGAAGAAGCAGACGATATTATGAAGAAGTTTGAGAATGCTCTTGTTGCATTTCTGACAATTGAAGAAGGTGATTTTAAGGATAGAGATATTAAAATAAATGAGTTAATTAATGTGCTTATTGAAAAATGTAAAGAGATCAAGCCTGATTATCTAGTAGTATATCCATATGCACATTTATCGAATAGACTTGAGGATCCTGTTAAAGCCGTTAGAATTCTAAAAATGATCGATCTAAAAGTAAGAGATGAAGTTAGTAAGACTAATATTAAGTACGATAGAGCACCATTCGGATGGTACAAAGAATTCATGATACATTGCTTAGGACATCCACTTGCAGAAGCATTCAGAGAAATATAATATGTTACTCAACTGAAAAGAGAAAATGCATAGTAGCAAAACATGGAAAAAGATTAAATAATAGCACTCCGAAATTCTAATATTAGCTAGACACATATGCCCCCGTAGCTCAGCCTGGATAGAGCGCCGGCCTTCTAAGTTTAAGATGAAGATAGCCGGAGGTCCTGGGTTCAAATCCCGGCGGGGGCGCCATTATGATTTTCTATATAGCGCTATTTATTACAATCGTGATTGGATATAGCTTATGACTTCATTATTACTCTTATACCTGATATGAAGTAATGATAATTTATATTGATGATAGATCGTAGACTTTAATTACTTTATTTATGTTCTGGAAAATATAAAACGGCAGGTCTACCACGTTAATAGCATATTCATGTATTATAGAATCGCTTGAAGCCACTACGCTGTATTTAATAAGTTCTTTATCTACATGCTTAACTACTTTAATCTCATACTTACTCTTATTTGTAATAGATCTAATTTTAGATGCTAAATATCCACTCTTACTAATTTGCGATTCTAAGAAAACATATACCTTCGCCGGATTAAACCTAATGAGGAAGTTCGCTAAAGTTTTAAAATGATTTATCAACTTACTTTCCATAGCGCTTATCCTTCCATGAATCCCCCTCATATCTCTTATAAAGAAGTCATTACCCAGATATAGCTGTACTGAATCTAGATAGCCTGAATCGATAGTTATTATTGTATTATAGAAGTCAATAGCAAGTACTCTATCCTTTACCTCATAAGGATGAAGTCTCTTTCTAAATGTATTTATGGCTTTATATGTCGGATGAATTGATCTATAAAGTATCTTTCTCTCTAACTCATTAAGCCTATATTTATCTCCTACAAAGCGGAGGGCGAACTCTCGATTATAACCATGATCTAATAATAGTCTGTAATCTTTAGCAGCTTTCAGCAACCTTCTATCAATATCAATAAACTCTATCATCTCCTTCTTAATCTCATCCTCATCCCTTCTATTTAGCTAGCTTATTTAAAGATTATAATAGATGGGTATAATGGTGCTGCCTTTATAACCTTACCCCTATACTTACTTAATCTAGAATCTGATAATGCTCTGTCTTCATTTAAAATTACAATTTTACTTAAGTTTTTAAAGCGACTATGTAGATACTTGGTGAATACATCCTTAAGTAATTGACCCATATAACTCTCATTAATTCTCTCAGACTCAAGTAATGGTTTGAATTTAGTATATCGTGAGAACCACTCCTTACATATAAATCTGGCAAACTCAGCCAAATTTTTTGATTGTTGTATTTCACAAGTTTTAGCAACGTCAAATATGTCTCTTATAGTAATTTTATCTCTCTTAACTGAGTATAATCTTTTGAGTAAAGTCCATTTCCAATCTGCCGCTGTTATAATATATAGTTCAAATGGCTGATCATCCACTTTAATGATATATAGGATATGCTCAATATCTGAGAGTAACTCCTTAAAATACGAATCTAAATATATAAGTAATTCATCAATTAAATTGCTTCTCATAGAGGGCCATTTTGCTGTAGAAACAAAGCTATCTTCTTTAAGAATATCATGCCATATATCTTCCGCAATATATGGTGTATACATCGACATTAAGATAACCCATGCTTTGATACAATCATATACTATTGATTTATTTGGCTTATCTGCAATATTGAAATACTCTCTAATATACTCGGGAATTTGATGGAATATTATTCTCCCTGCCGCCGCTACTCTAACATCTTCAAGCGCCTCCTCCACTTCATTTATAGCGTTTTGAATCTTCGTTACTAACATTTTATCGAAAAATGATATATCACTAACGCTATATGATGATTCAATCCATTTCTTGATCTGAGCAGGTATTGACTCGATTCTTCTCATGTTAGCCTCCATATCGCTAGTTCTAATATCGGGATCTTCTAAACCATCTGTAATAGTTAGTATAGTCAATCTTACTGCATCAGCTCCATATAGCTCCATAGCCTTTCTTAAAGAGATATAGTTCCCCTTTGATTTAGACATTGGTCTACCATTTAAAAGTACAAACCCATTCACAGCGATTCCTCTAGGCCATAAATCCTCTGGAAAGATTGCAGCATGGTGGAAAATGAAGAATGTTAGATGATTACCGATTAAATCCTTCCCCGAACCTCTTAAGTCTACAGGATACCAGTATAAGAACTCCTCTCTAATTCTCTTAATTAACTCTTTATTTAATTTATTCTCATCAGCAACTTTATCTAAATCTCCAATACCTAGCAATATATAATTAAAGAAGCTATCCTTTATATACTCTGGATTTATCAATCCCTGATTGTAGTATTTTGCTATAGTGTAGAAAGCCATATATATTGTTGAGTCAGTAAGGGTTTCAACAATCCATGATTCATCAAAGGGAAATGGAGTACCTAAACCTGTCTTTCTAGTGCACGGCCAATCATTATACCAGTCAATATAATATTCAAATAGGGATCTGGCTTCCTTAGGATACAACTTCATTTTACTCAATGCCTCTTTAGCCTTCTCTTTCCATTTAGGATCAGAGTATTTTAATAGCCATTGATCTTTTATTATCTTTACTATTGTTCTAGTTCCACATCTACATATTACTGGCTCTGGCAAATCATACATCTTCTCAAGCATTCCTAAGTTAGATAAAACTGCTATAATTTCCTCCTTAGCTTCATGTACTTTAAGACCCGCAATAACTCCACAGCAATCCTTCATTATACCTAAGTGATATTCCTTACTATATATCTCTTTAGTAGCTACATCTAATTTATCTTTATCTAATTGATTAGAAATACCCATTGACTCAACTATCTCGACTGCAGGATAGTCTCCATATCCTTCAACTTTAATTATCGATATAGGTGTAATCTTAGCTACGATCTCATAAAGTGGATTATCTATACTAATCTCTCTCTTTAAATCTCTAAGTGCGACCCAGTCATATGGTGCATCGGATGGGACACTATATACTATGCCAGTTAGAGTAGATAGATCAATAAATTTTGCCGGTAAGATAGGTATTATTCTATTTATTAATGGTGCTTTAACATACATTCCTATCAAATTGCTTCCATGAAGGCGCTTAACTATTCTCACATCTCTTAACTGATTACTAAGTTTAAAAGCTGCATATTCAGATATTACCCAGTACTCATTATTAACTTGAGCAACCACATATTCGCAGTCATCTCTAATCCATATATTTGTAACTCCATAAAGAGTTTCAGGTCTTATTGTACCCGCTACAAGATATATTTTCTTGTCCTGAAATCCTATTTTGTCGGGATCTAATAGTTCGAATTTTATTAAATAGTATTCTTCTGGTCTAACGCCTTCACCGGTTAACCTATCATGATCTCCGGTTGGGCTTTCATCCTTAGGACACCATACGACAGGATGGGGGGCTCTACCTATATATCCTTTTTTATAGAGTGTCTTTATCTGCCACTGTATAAACTTATTATATAATGGG
>CAZHBK010000096.1:0-5870 GCA_964530465.1 uncultured Nitrososphaeria archaeon
TAGCGTCAACAACATTTGTAATTGGATTAGTAGATAAAACTAGTGTTCAGAGAACAGACACAGTTCACTTTAGAGCTTACATACCAAATGGTAAGACAGGTGATAAGTACGTTGTAATTGGTCCTGATGGTAGTACAGTAGCTACTATTGATGTAACAGACGTCACCGGACCAGGATTCTTAGATGCAGGATCCTGGAGTCCTGCTAAGGATGCAACATTAGGTACTTATAAGGTAGAGGTTATATTAACAGATGGTTCAGTGCTTGAGTCTGAGTCATTCAGTGTGACTAGAGCTGCATTTACGATAGAGTTTACCGATGGTCCAACTGGTAATGAAGATAAAGAGCGTACATTAACTGTGGCATTTAAATTCTACGTTAAGTATCCCGATGGATCATATGCTACCTCTAACGATATTACAAGTCCATTCACCGTATCGATATTCTATAATACTACTAAAGTTGCAGATATAACATTAGACCCAATGGTTAACTTTGAAGTATCGACTAATAATTGGGTTGCAGAGTGGAAGATACCTAAAGATGCTAAATTAGGTATTAACTACTGCTTGAACGTTACTGCTAATGCAATTACTGACCAGTATGGAAATGTTGGTCCAGAAGAATATGCTTCTTCATACGATAGTAACTTTAAGTTTAAGGTAGTAATTGCCACATTAACAGTTACTACTCCAAACTTAGTCTATCCATCTGCTGGTCAGACATTACAGAGAACTCTAGTCGCTAAGGCTTCATTCCAAGTGAAGTATCCAGATAACTCGCTATTTACTGCTGATGATGCTAAATGGGTTAATGTTACAGTAACTGGTCCTGAGACCTTCACATTAACACTATCACCTGAAGATTACAATCCAGATACAGGATTATGGGTCATTAAGTGGAAGATTCCATGGAATGCTACAACGGGTGCTTATCAGTTTAAGGTATGTGCTAATAAAGTAGAGGATAAGTGGGGTAATAAAGGACCATCAGCTGACACCGGTACATCAAGTTCATTCAACGTAGGTGCTGCAACACTTACAATAGCTGATTTCACTACCGATAAGACTGAATACGAGACTGGTGAAACAATTGTTGTAACATTCAGAGCATTATATCCAAGTGGCGATGAGGTTACTACTGGATCTGCGACTATAAAGGTCTATAAAGGTACTACATTGAAAACTTCCGTTACTGCAAGTTATGATACAGATCTGAAGAAGTGGTATGCTGAAATCGACACATCAGGTTGGAGTGCTGGTAGTTATAACGTAACACTTGAGGCAGATGCATTACATGACGATACTGGAACTGGTACTGATAATACTGGTCCTGCAGCAACTCTACGTAAGGAGATATCTGTAATCAAAGTACAGGTAATCGATGTTGAAGTTGTAGTTGGTTCGACCCACTTCCCAGGTGAGGCTGTTAACTTCTATGTATATGCAAGGTATAGAGGTGCTCCATTTGACTTACCTGCAGATGCTATTAAGGTTACTATATATAGACCTGATGGTGTTGCTGATACAAGTGCTACTGTAAGCAAGGTTTCTTCAGGTTTATTCAGAATTGATTACGTCATTCCAAAGAATGCACCATTTGGAGGATATGCTGTTGAAGTTAAAGTTAATTACAAGATCTCTACAACAACATACGCTAGAGGTTATGGTGTTAAGAGCTTTAGCGTTAATCCAGTATTTACAAGCTGGAATGCTTCAATAGCAAACATAGACTTAATTGTTACTGAGTTAGCAGGTGTTGAGAAGGCTATTGCTAATTTAGCTATTGCCGTGGATGCAGGGTTTAAGGACGTATTGACAAAGTTGGATAGTATTTCAGGTGGAATAAGTGATATCAAGAGTTCACTAAGTAGTATTTCGTCAGCGATTAGCAGTCTATCAAGTAAATTAGATAGTGTAGCAAGTAGCTTATCAAGCAAGCTAGACTCAGTTAAGAGTGCATTATCAAGTGCGATAAGCGGTGTATCAAGTAAATTAGATAGTATCTCAAGCGCTATAAGCGGTGTGTCAAGTGCTATAAAGAGCTTAAAGTGTGCAACATCCGATGAAGTATCTGCTGTTGGAAGTAAGGTCTCATCAGTAGCTAGTGCTGTAGGTGATCTATCAAAGAAAGTAGATACATTATCAAGTGACGTAAGCAGTGCATTAAGCAGTTTAAGCGGTCTAGTAACAGCGACAGCAGTACTAGTTATAATAACATTGATTGTTGCAGCAGTTGCAACCTTCAAAGTATTTAGAGCCTAATCCCTCTCTTATTTCTAATCAACCATATCATCTTATTTTTCTTTCTCTTATTACCTATAGGTATCCTCATTCTTGTCAATTAAATCAATTTAAAAATTTCTCTTATATAGCTAATTCATTTCCTACCATGTTCAATAGAGAATAGATGAAAGGTATCCTTATAATTAGCATGTGCGAGTTCTACTTAACTTAATTAGAGAGTTGTTATCCGAATAGGGTAATAAGCAGTACTATAATGCTTTTAATAAATTTCTTCAGATTGTTAATGAAGCAATAAGTTGCCTATAGGGTGGGTGTGATGCTAAGTAGGAGAACTGCATATGCGATTATTGCTTCAATAGGATTTATAGTTGGTGTCTTCATATATTCACTTGCTGTAATAATAATCCCATGGCTCATGCAGATCTTTACAGAATCATCTACAACGCTAGGAGTTGATAGGCAGATCATCGAAGTAGTTTTTTCAGGTATAATAGGTAGTATAGTATTCGTATTAGCGGCATACGTATGGGCTACTAAAACGATATGAAAGAGTACCATGAGGCGGAGAGGATGTGCATTAAGGACATAATAAAGTATTTTCAAGATTAAATGATATAATTAGCAGTTGTATTGATCTTGGATACAAATAGCGTTAGATAGGAATGGATGATTTAGTAAGGAGATAGTAGAATTGAGAGTTATATATCTAATTGATTAATTTAATATGATGTAAGTGAAATAATCTATAGCACCTGTATATTGTTAGTATTATTGGAATTCTCCCTTCATATCTCTTCTCATAGGAGTGATGTTAACTTATACATGGTAGATGAATATAGGAATATAGTTAATAAGAGGTAATTTGGTATATAGAAAGAAGGAGGTTAGGTTAATACTGTAGCTGCTACCGGAGCTGTAGATTCCATTCCTCTCTTTCTATATCTCTTAATTATCCTAATCTTTCTCGGAGCTTCTTCTCCCTTACTCTTCTCTTCCATGTATATTGTCTGAGCTTCAACCCAACCCTTCTTAAGGAGTTCTTCATGAATTAGTAGCATGTGTAGAGATGGTGGGAGTAATATAGAGTACTCAGGTAGATTACTTGTCCAATCTACTCTAGAATCATCTGATAGCGTTGCTTCAATAATTAAACTCTTGCTTATTATATCTAAGTCAATGTTTGTATTCTTGAAGACTGGGTCTAATTTAATTAGTGTATTCATGAGCATAACTTTATTCTGAATAGGTAATGTATCAAATTGCGGTATCAATCTTCTTAATATATTTCTAAAGTTTTCAACGAATGCTTTATAATCATCACCTGCTATTAGCACTCTTTCTAAAATTCTAGCCATTAATTCGCTATACATTCCAAGTATCTCACTAATACTCAGTATTCTTGCATTCTCTAATGACTCTAGTGCATCCCAGAATTTAATATATATATCGAATCTAAGACTATATTCGATTAGCTGATTGAAAAGTTCTAAGATTGATGAGAATATCTTGCTATCTGAGAATTGAATTATAAATTCCTTATCATCTCTGACTATAAATCCATTCTTCTCATCTATTAGATATATTGAATATTCTATTGGTCTTGTCTGTAAAATATATATCTCCTCGATATATTGATTTAACTTAGCTATATCATGAAGCATATCCTCGTACAGCCACGTTATTATCTTAATATCAACATCTTTCTTCGAAATCTTCTTAAATAAGTCTAGTTGATATGTCAGTATATCTATATTACTAGGGCTAGCTAAGATGTATATCCTATATTTGGCATAATTCATTAATGATTTTATCGACTCTATAAATGAATCCTCATCTATCTCCCATACATTTAATTCTCTTCGCCTAATCCTCTTAGTCTGTTTCTCATAATTCTCCTGTAAATACTTAATTACAGCTTCCATCTTACTTAAAGTTCTCCTTCTCTCATTTAATACATTTTCAAATATTGTCATCGGAGGCATCGGAGCCCATTTCCTAGGTTTTGAATCTATTCTTCTTACAATCTCCTTCTCCTCTAACTCCCTAAGAACCTGATATGTTTTCTCTCTCGGAACGCCTGAGGTCTGAGCTATTTCAATCGCTTTTGCCTCTCCTAGTTTTATTAAAGCCCAGTAAACCATTGCCTCATATTTTGTGAGACCTAAATCAGTCAGTACCTTATCAATAATATCTTTATCGATATCCATTGCATACTCAGCCCCGTCAATTAAGAAATTTTGATCGTATTGTAACTATGCTTTTGTAACCATCAGATACAAATAATATTGTTACAGATCTCTAATAAGCATGATTAAGCCTAATTTAGTAGACTTTGAAAGAGAAGGTGGGTTTTCAATGAAGGACTTTGCAAGTGCATGGTCAAGTAAGCAGAGTGGATTTGCAGATAGATTAAAGGATTCACTAGCACCTAAGAAGAATTTAAAGGAGAGAATAGCTCACGCATTGAGAATACTTGATAGACAGAGTAAGAAACTTGATATTACAATTAGATCACTTAAGGAGAGGGATAAGAGATATTTCGCTAGAGTAGTAGAAGCTATTAAAAATCATGACAGAGTTCGAGCTACAATATATGCTAATGAGTTGGTTGAAATCAGGAAGGCGCTACATACTCTAAACTCAGCTAAATATGCGATTGAGAGTGTAATGGTTAGATTAACGACAATTGAAGATTTAGGTGATGCAGTTGCTGAGATCTTACCTATAATGCAAGTTCTTAAGAATGTAAGAGGTAATCTATCATACATCCTACCTGTGACTGAGGATAGCTTAAACCAGGTTAGTAATCTACTACAGGATATAGTATGGGATGCAACAATGGCTGAAACCACGGTAGACTTCACTACAGTCAATGAGGAAGCATTAAAGATTCTACAGGAGGCAGAAAGGAAGGCTAAGGAGGAGATGGAGAAAGAACTGCCTGGAATTCCATCTGAAATCGAGACATCTAGAGAGAGTAGATCTCCCCAATACTCTGAGTTTAAGTTCTAAACTGTGAGGTGTATAGATTGTCTACCCCTAACTTTTTTTATCTAATAGGAAAGTACATTGTGGAGAAATATGGTAGGTTTAAAGGTAGGATTATAGCTGTAGAGCCAGATACTAATGGAAATATATTGAATATAGTATTTGAGAACGGAGGAGTTATAATAAGCAAGCCATTTAATTACATTATCCTTAAAGATGACTATGCAATACTAGCTCCACAAAGCCTAATTAAGGCAGAGGAGCTCTCAGATAGACTAGAATATATTAAAATACAGTTTGATACGGTGAAGAAGATTCTTGATTTAAATCTAGATATAGCATCATATCATGATCTTATCAGGGATCTTATTAACCATTACTATAATGTTAAATTTGAAGTAAATAGAACTATAAATAGCCTAGAGGGTAGGAAGAAAAGTGTTGAAAGGAGGATTGAATGGATAAAAAAGTTAATCTTTTATCTTCATATGGGTAAAGAGTCTAATTCATTAAATAACAAGGTGTATCTTGAATCTTATGAAAAGTTAGATCAAGAGCTATTTAGACTAACTAATGAAATGGAGGATATCGAATATGCTATTTTAAATCTAACGTCTAAGATATCAGATATAGATG
>CAZHBK010000097.1:0-5817 GCA_964530465.1 uncultured Nitrososphaeria archaeon
TATTAGATATCTTCAATCTGTATTTAGCAGTTTATAAGGTGGTTGTAATGCCTCACCGCCTACGTAAAACTAGATGGTATCGTGGAAGTAGAACATGTGGATGGGGTAGAGTCGGCCAGCATAGGAAATCCGGCGCTAGAGGTGGTTTTGGAAATGCCGGTTTGAGGAAGCATAAGAGATTCTATATGATGAAGTATGAACCCGATCACTTCGGTTATCGTGGATTTAAATCCATCTATCCTGAGAAGAAGGTTATAAACCTAAGTGATTTA
Source organism: uncultured Nitrososphaeria archaeon (assembly GCA_964530465.1). Taxonomy (GTDB): domain Archaea; phylum Thermoproteota; class Nitrososphaeria; order Geothermarchaeales; family JDFR-13; genus CAZHBK01. The sequence goes on from CAZHBK010000097.1 coordinate 273, forward strand.
AACAAGTTTATTGAGGAGGGTATGGATGTAATAAACCTAGATGAAATGGGTTTTGATAAGCTTCTTGGTAAGGGTGAGTTAATTAAACCAGTTAAAATTATAGTTAAGGAGGCTAGTAAGAAAGCTATTGAAAAAGTTAAGAAGATTAATGGTAAGATTATACTGCTGAAGGAGGCATCAGAGTGAATGTAGATGAGTAATGTTAAAAACTTCTTCAAAAATATCTCATATATCCTCCCAGAGGTTAAAAAACCTAAGAAGAAGCAGTCTCTAAAGAATAGATTAATTTGGTCATTAATAGTAGTACTATTATATCTGATAATGGGTGAGATACCATTATATGGTGTTGCAGTATCTGGTAATGACCCACTTAGATTTGCTAGAATTATATTTGCATCTAGAAGGGGTACATTATTAGAATTAGGTATTGGACCGATCGTAACTGCAGGGCTTATAATGGAGTTACTTGCTGGAGCTGAGATCATTCGCTTTGACTTCAGCAATCCAGAGGATAGAGCTGTATTTACAGCTGCAACTAAATTCTTAACAATTCTCGTTACCATTGCAGAAGCAACTGCATTTATATTCTCAGGATATCTACGTATGACTAGCTTCTCACCAGCAACGATAACCATCGTATTCCTACAGCTTGTAGCATCTACATTAATACTAATGCTCTTAGATGAATTAATTCAGAAAGGTTGGGGAATAGGTAGTGGTATAAGCTTATTCATCGCAGTCGGTGTTTCAGAAGCAATATTCATAAACTTATTCAATGTATTGCCAGTAGGTGAGAATGGTAAGGCCGTACCATTCGGTATAATACCCTATCTAATAGCAAAGGGTATGGAGGGTAATATAAGTGCTGCATGGATCAGACCAGGAAACTACCCGAGTATAGTCGGTCTACTAGCTACGTTAGCAACGATATTTATAATCCTAATTGCTGAGGGCATTAGAGTTGAGATACCAGTCTCAATGGCGAGGTATAGAGGTGTTAGAAGCATATATCCAATTAAACTACTATACGTATCTAATATCCCGGTAATACTCGCAGCTACATTAATAACAGACCTACAGATTATCGGACAGTTGATATGGGCTAGATTCAATGTTAACAATAGCGATCCACTCTTCAATCTAATCATTCAGATGAAGAATAATACTATTAGTGGTGGTTTAATATACTATCTACTACCACCATATGGATTACATGATGCTATAGCGGATCCAATTAGAACTACTACATTTATAGTTGTAATGACCGTCTTAAGCATTATATTCTCATTCGTCTGGGTTGAAGTAGGTGGTTTATCACCTGAGAAGATATCAGAGCAATTAATACAATCGGGTATGCAGATCCCTGGATTTAGAAGGAGGACATACTCGATAAATATACTACTTAGGAAGTATATACCTGCTGTAACATTCGTAGGTGGTCTCTTAGTCGGTATTATAGCAGGTGTTGCTCAAGTATTAGGTGTATTTGGTGGTGGAATGGGTATCTTACTTATGATCGATATATTAATGAATTATTACCAGCTATTAATGAGGGAGCAGATTGAAGAATTTTATCCTGCTATAGCTAGATTAATCAAGGTGTAAGCTTTATGGATATCTACGACCCACATATAGCAATATTCGTAGTTATAGGAATAGCTGCATTAATGAATTTAATAAGTTCTATCTTAAATAGATATCTAGTATACACGCCTGAATATATATCTAAACGTAGGAAGATAGATGAATTCCAGAAAGCATACATGGCTGCAAAAAGAAGGGGAGATGAGAAGGAGTTAAAGAAGCTTGAGAAGAAGAGAGTGGCTATTAGTAAGATGCAGGCAGAGCTAGCATTACATGGGTTAAAACCAATGATATTCACATTCGTAATATTCTATGCTCTATGGTGGTGGTTAAGCAACTTATATCAGAATATTGGACAGTTTGTACTACTTCCATTCCCAATCCCATTCCTAGGAGCTGCATTAAACTACTTCTGGTGGTATCTACTAACATCAATATGGCTAGGTCTTATAATCCAACGTCATATAATTCCTAAGGTATGAATTCTTAAGGAATTATCTAGATTAATATACCTGCCTCTTAAGGTTATTATTAGAATGAATAGAGGGATTATCATAGCAGTATCTGGATTTCATGGAAGTGGTAAGAGTAGTTTCGCTAGGGATATAGCTAGAAGGTATGGGCTTAAAGTTATATCATCAGGTGAGGTATTTAGGAGGATTGCTCGAGAGAAGGGATTATCATTAGAAGAGTTATCTAGGATTGCTGAAGAGAATCCAGAGATCGACTATATGATCGATAATAGGCTTAAGGAACTCGCTAAGGAGGGTAATGTAGTTGCAGATGCATTACTAGCTGGATGGATGCTTAAGGATATAGCTGATATTAAGATATGGTTTAAAGCACCATTAGAAGTTAGAGTTAGGAGGATTGCTGAGAGAGAGGGTAGGAGTTATGAAGAAGTATATAGGGAGACTGTAGCTAGGGAGAAGTCAGAGATTAGAAGGTTTAAGAAGTATTACAATATTGATTTAAATGACTTATCAATATACGATTTTATAATATCAACCCATCCATTTAAATATAATCAAGTCTTGGAAATCCTATTCAAGATTATAGACTCATATCTAGAGGTTAGGAGGTTTAAGATATGAATGAATCCCAGATAATCGAGAATATTAAATGGCTCTTATCTGAATCTGAAGAGCTTATATTTAAGGCTGAGGAGGAAGATCTAGGGTTTGGATTCAAACCTTGGGATAGACCTGAAGAGCTATATATTAAATATGGTGTTATAAATCTAGATAAACCACCAGGTCCTACAAGCCATCAAGTAACTGCATGGGTTAAACACATGCTTGGATTAAGTAAGACTGGGCATGGAGGGACGTTAGATCCTATGGTTACAGGCGTACTGCCTATCGGTCTTGAGAAAGCAACTCTAGTTATGAGGTATATAGTTGGTTCATCTAAGGAGTATGTAGGTATTATACATCTTCATGGAGATGTATCTATGGATGAATTAAATAAAGTATTCAGTCTATTCCATGGAAGGATATATCAGAGGCCTCCTAAGAAGAGTTCTGTTAGAAGGAGGCTTAGAACTAGAGAGATATACTCACTTGAAATACTGGAGGTTGAAGGTAGGGATGTATTATTCCATATATCATGTGAGTCTGGTTTCTACGTGAGAAAGCTAGCTCATGATATCGGGTTAATTCTTGGATGTGGAGCGCATCTAACTGAATTGAGGAGGGTTAGAGCGGGGCCATTTACAGAGAAGCATAATCTAGTTACATTCTATGATATAGCTAAAGCTAAGTATATATGGGAGAATGAAGGTGACTTTAGTGAGATGAGGAAGATTATAATGCCTATGGAATATGTATTTAAGGAATATCCTAAGATTATCATAAAAGATACTGCTGTAGCATCTATAACATATGGTGCTCAATTAAAAGCACCAGGGGTATTAGCATATACAAATACACTTACTAAAGGTAGGAGGGCGGTATTATTATCTAAGAAGGGGGAGGCTGTAGCCGTAGTAATATCAAATGTATCAGCTGAAGAATTAGCAGAGATGGATAAAGGTCAGATAGCTGTAACAGAGAGGGTAGTAATGGAGAAGGGATTATACCCACCTATGTGGAGGAAGCAGAAGTAATAATGGCGCCGGGAGTGGGATTCGAACCCACGCGGAGCAGAGCCCCACGGGCTCCCCAGTAATAATCTCAAGGCCCGCGCCTATAAGGCATAGCCTCTTTACCACTCGGCCATCCCGGCGCTTAATTAACCATTCTAACTCTAGAATAGAGAATTGCAGTATTTAAAAATTACTAGCTGTGTATGTTACTTTAAGCACTCCATTTATCGATTCCAGATATGCTTCCGGTCTACCAAAATCAATTCTAACCTCATTCTCAGACTTCTCAAGAGCATATATCCTATATCCTAGATCAATCATATACTGCATTGTATCCGTATGCTCCCAGTAAATACCCCTAGTACTCTTAAGTATATTCATCACCTCAAATATAATTGGCTTAAAGACATATAATGCAATTATTATCAAGTTTGAAGTCGGTATCTTAGGCTTTTCAATAATCTTATTAACTCTATACAATCCCTTAGAAACCTCAGATACCTCAATAATACCATACTGTCTTGGATCTCCTACCTTTAACGTATAAAATACCCCATCTACATTATAAGACTTAAAGGTATCGATTAAACGCTTTATCGATTTAAATGGAGTTATAGTATCGATTATTAAATCATCACATGCACTTAGTATAAATGGCTTATCTATATATCTATCAGCTCTAGATATAGCATCACCAAACCCCAGCGGTCTATCCTGGAATATAATCGTGGTATTTATATCATCAAGAATCCTACCAAACTCAAGTATATCCTCAACGAGTTCATACTTACCAATACCCCATAATATATCAGTGTATGGAATATCTCGAGATAGGAGTGTTTTAATAAGTCTAGCCTTTCTAGCATTAGTAACAATATAATACTCTCTAACTCCAGATCTATACATAAGGTATATTATAAATTGCAGTATTGGAATAGGCTTTACAGAATCACCAATTCTAATAAATATAGGTAGTAGCTCTTTAGGAATGACTCTCGATAATGGATACATTCTAGTTCCATAACCCGCCGTAACTAGTAATGCAGTATCAACCATAGTAAAAATAATATAAAGAAGTTGGAGAAATATATTGAAGAACTTAAATTATTAACTTACTGCTTTAGACTCCTTCTTCTCTAGAAAGTATTTAGCATATTTCTCATGCATCTTCCTATAGAATTCACTATTCGGATATAATACCTTATGTTTTATAACGTGAACTGTATCAACTGCAATACCAAACTTCTCAGCAATCTCCTTAGGTTTAACGCCCTGAATAAGTAATTGTATAACTTTCTCAGCTCTCTCCCTACTCATTGAATATGGTCTAACAACACCTCTAATCCTCTCAACAGTAGTCCTAGATACACCAAACATCTTAGCAACCTCCTTAATAGTATAACCCTTATCAAGAGCCTCCTTAATCTTAGCCTTCTCCTCAGGAGTAAGCCTTCTAATCTTCCTCTTCTTCATATGTTTATAACGTAGGAATTCTAAGAATGTAGCATGAGGTCTCTCAATACGATACTTAATATATTCCTCAATAAGCTTCTTAACATCAAGCTTCTTTCCACTCCCAGAACCAGCCAATATAAACCCCCTCCAGCAGATATAGAGAAATAACAACTACTCTAAAATAACCTAAAGGATGAGGAAACATAAATATGTTGAAAGAAAAAATCAAATAAGAGTATACCATAAGTTAGACAAGAAATTGATATAGAAGATAGTATTAACGAAGGAACAATAACAACCTCAGGAAAACCTACAACATCAAATAATAGCTAAGAATAAGAGTCCAATACAGTAATAATAACTAAATAGAGAAAAATTAAATAAGCAATAAAATCATAAGTATAATTTGATATCTAAGGA
>CAZHBK010000098.1:0-5701 GCA_964530465.1 uncultured Nitrososphaeria archaeon
TCATTAAGGAGGGTAATTAAATTAGGTCAGACTGCATCATGGGTATTAACTCAATTCGTTTCAAAACCAGAGAATATCATTAAAGTAGATGATTACACGGTTAAAATCATCTTAGACCATCCAGTCGCTCCAAGCTTCTTCCTCTCCACATTAACGTTTACAACATCAGCTATTGTAAATCCGAAGGTTGTTGAAGCTCATGCTAAGAATGGAGATATGGGTAGTGATTGGATGACTGATCATAGTGCTGGAAGTGGTCCATTTATACTTGAGAAATGGGCTAGAGAATCTGAAATTGTATTAGTAGCTAATCCAAACTACTGGAGGAAGGGATTACCTAAAGTTAAGAAGATTATAATTAAACATGTTCCAGAACCAACAGATCAATTGCTATTAATTAGTAAGGGTGATGTAGATATAGCTATGGGATTAACACCTGACCAAGCAGCTCAGTTAGAGAATAGAACGGATATTAAGATTATTAGGAATCCAATTCAAGCAATAATATACCTGGGTATGAATTGTAAGGTTAAACCATTGAGTGATGAGAAGGTTAGGCTAGCTATCAAATACGCTATCGACTATGATGGGATTATCAAAATGCTTAAGGGTGCTGGAATGAAGTGGCAGACTATAATACCATATACTATAATAGGTGCTTTAAATGAAACACCATTTAATAGAGATATTGATAAAGCAAAGAAGCTACTTGCTGAAGCAGGATATCCAAATGGATTCGAGATAACACTAACTACTCCACCAACATATCCATATCCTGATATAGCTGCTAAGATTAAAGCAGATTTAGAAGCGGTAGGTATTAAAGTTAAGATTGTACAGATGACTGCAGCACAAATGTATGAGAAGTATAGAAAGCAAGGTCTAGAGCTTGTACTTGCTGAATGGGGTAGTGATTATCCAGATCCAGATGATAATGCTAAAGCATTCGGAGACTATAGAGTTAAACAGTTAGCATGGAGGAACTGCTGGTATGATGATTACGCAGCCAACTTAACCGAGCAAGCTGGTTTAGAATTCGATATTAATAAGAGAGTTGCATTATATAGGAGGCTCCAAGAGTATATACTATATCATGGTCCATACGCTATACTATACCAGCGAGTTAGTATTGTAGCTATTAGAACATGGGTTAAGAACTTTGTACCAGATCCAACATTCTTCCTAGAAGACCTATCTAGAGTTTACAAGGAGGTGGCTGGAGTTAAATCAGGTCAGGATATCCTAAATCCATTAGCTATACTCACTAGAGCTATGGAATCAGCCTATAGATATCTAGATATTTCGATGAAGACTGTTATTGAAGTTTTATGAAGAGTATAACTAATACACCCTCTACTATTTATTTATACAATTTAATCAATCCTGAAGGGTGGTTTGCAATTGGATCTTAAAACATACATTTTAAGACGTCTAATACTGATGGTATTCGTTGTATGGGGTGTATTAACACTGACATTTATAATCTCACATGTAATACCTGCAGATCCAATAGGAGCTATACTAGGTCCTCAAGCACCACCAGAATTAGTTGAGAAGATTAGGCATGAATGGGGTCTCGATAAACCACTTTATCAACAGTATATCGATTACTTAATTAACTTCCTGAGGGGTGATTTAGGTAAGAGTATTAGAACGAATAAACCAGTAGCATATGATTTAATGAGATTCTTCCCTGCAACTATAGAGTTAGCTACAGCCTCTCTAATTATTGCAATATTGATAGGTATTCCAATAGGTATCCTATCTGGTGTTAAAAAAGATACTATAATAGATCATATATCTAGATTATTTGCATTAACAGGGGTATCAACACCTGTATTCTGGTTAGGCCTCCTACTACTATACATCTTCTATTATAAACTTGGTATACTACCAGGACCTGGTAGATTAGATACATATATAACTCCACCACCATGTATTACTGGGCTATTAACATTAGATAGCTTACTATCTGGTAGATTTGATGCATTTATAAATGCAGTAGCACATTTAATAATGCCTTCATTTGTATTAGGATTCTATTCAGCCGCATCAATAGCTAGAATTACTAGAGCTAGTCTACTTGAAGTGCTTAACCAGGATTATATTAGAACTGCTAGAGCTAAGGGTTTGAGGGAGAGGATAGTTATATTTAGACATGCATTAAGGAATGCATTAATACCTACTGTAACAATTATAGGTTTAACGTATGGATCGCTACTTGAAGGTGCTGTACTAACAGAGACTATATTTGCATGGCCTGGTTTAGGGAGGTATTCTTCTGAAGCATGCTTATATATGGATTTTCTAGCTATAATGGGGTCCGTATTATTAATTGCATTGATATACTCGCTAGCTAATTTAATTGTAGATATTGCATATGCTTTCTTAGATCCTAGAATTAGATATGGTTGACCACTATGAATATACTTAAATCACTTAAAGATTATTTTGAATCTGAAGATTTCCGATTTACAGTCTTATTAATTAAGAAAAGTCCATTAACTATGTTGGGAATTGTACTCGTATCAATATTAATTATCTTAGCAATATTAGCGCCTATCATATCTCCATATGATCCATTAAAGCAGGATATTGCACATAGACTTGAACCACCATCGTGGAAGCATCTATTAGGTACTGATCAGTTAGGTAGGGATATATTAAGTAGGATTATATGGGGTGCCAGAATATCATTATTGATAGGTGTTGTTGTAGTATCTATATCATTATCCATAGGATTAATAATAGGTATTTTCTCAGGATATTATGGTGGGTTAATAGATGAAGTTTTAATGAGACTTACCGATATGTTTATGGCTTTCCCAAGATTAATACTTGCAATGGCTGTAGCTGTTGCATTAGGACCTGGATTATTTAATACAATATTAGCTATGGCATTTGTATGGTGGTCTATATATGCTAGATTAGTTAGAGGCTCTACTCTACAAGTTAAAAACGAGACTTATATTGAAGCTGCTAAAGCTATCGGAGCTAGTGATTTAAGGATAATATTTAAGCATATACTTCCAATGGTTATTACTCCCGCTCTAATACAAGCAACATTAGACTTAGGAGGTACTATATTAACTGCTGCAGGTTTAGGATTCCTAGGATTGGGAGTTCAACCACCAACTCCAGAATGGGGGTTGATGGTTAGTGAGGGTAGGCATTTCATTAGTAATCAATGGTGGGTATCCACATTCCCGGGATTAATGATTCTACTAGCTACATTAGGATTTAATCTCTTGGGTGATGGTATTAGGGATATCTTAGATGTTAGGGAGAGGAGATGAAGCCCCTTCTAGAAATTAAAAACCTACATTTGGTATTTCATACTTTTAGAGGAGATCTGAAAGCATTATATGGGGTTAATTTAAAGATATATCCTGGAGAGGTTTTAGCATTAGTTGGTGAGTCTGGAAGTGGTAAAACTATAACTGCATTATCAATACTACGGCTTTTAGATCCAACAGCTGAAATTACTAATGGTGAGATTCTCTTTAATGGTAGGGATATTTTAAAACTCCCATATGATGAACTTGTTAAAATTAGAGGTAAGGAAATATCTATGATATTTCAAGAACCTAGAAGCGCGTTAAATCCAGTTATGAAGATTGGTGATCAATTAATTGAAGCATTAACAGCGCATACTGATATTAGCTTAGATAATGCTAAAGAACAAGCCATTAAACTACTTAAGAGGGTTGGATTACCGGATCCAGAGAGAATTATGAGTTCATACCCGCATGAATTGAGTGGCGGTATGGCTCAGAGGGTTATGATTGCGATGGCACTACTTTTAAAGCCTAAACTCCTAATAGCTGATGAACCAACTACAGCATTAGACGTTACTATTCAAGCTCAAATACTAGACCTACTTAGGGAGTTAGTTAGAGAGTATGGATTATCAGTACTATTCATAACTCATAATCTAGCTGTAGCTGCTGAAATTGCAGATAGAATTGCTGTCATGTATGCTGGGTTAGTTGTTGAAGTAGGTGATGTACATACTATTTTTAGAAAGCCTAAACACCCTTATACAATTGGATTACTCAAATCAATTCCCAGGATAGGATTAGAGGGTGAGTTGTATAGTATGGAGGGTGAGATACCTAGCTTAGCTGAAATGCCTGATGGATGCCATTTCCATCCTAGATGTCCTTATAAAATGGATGTATGCACTAGAGAAATACCACCATTAGTTAATCTGGATGAGAGGCATGAGGTTTCATGCTGGCTATATGCTAGGTGATATATCATGGAGTTAGTTAAGACAGTTAACTTAAAGAAGTATTTTCCGGTAACCGGAGGTTTATTCATGAAGGTTATAGGGTATGTTAAAGCAGTTGATAATGTAAATATATCTATTAGGAAAGGAGAAACATACGGATTAGTTGGTGAGTCTGGAAGTGGTAAGACTACACTTGGTAGGACGATAATTAAGTTAATTGAACCTACCTCAGGTAGGATTATATTTGATAATGTAGATATAACTGATTTAAAAGGGAGGAGGCTTAGAGGCCTCCGTAGGAGGATGCAGATAGTCTTTCAAGACCCATATGCATCACTACATCCTAGGAAGAAGGTTAGGGAGATAGTTGGTGAGCCATTAGTTATACATGGAGTATGTAAATGGAGTGATGTTGATGAATATGTTGGTGATATACTCTTAAGAGTAGGGCTTAGACCAAGTGATATGTATAAGTATCCTCATGAATTTAGTGGTGGTCAGAGGCAGAGGATTGCAATAGCAAGAGCTCTAATCTTAAAACCAGACTTCATAGTATTAGATGAACCTACTTCATCACTGGATGTATCTGTACAAGCTAGGATATTAAACTTATTAAATGCATTAAAGAGAGAATTCAATCTAACATACCTACTTATAACACATGATATATCAGTTGTAAGCTATATGTCTGATAGAATCGGAGTCATGTACCTTGGTCAGATAATTGAAGAAGTTTCTAAGAAGGAGTTGTTTGAAAACCCCCTCCATCCATATACAAAAATCCTACTCTCATCGATCCCGATCCCGGATCCAGAAGCTGTAAAGAGTAGGAAGCGTTTAAAACCAATAGGTGAAATACCAAGTCCATTAAATCCACCTAGTGGATGTAGATTCCATCCTAGATGCCCTTTCAAGACGGATATATGCTCTAAAAACGAACCTCCACTAGTTAATATTGGAGACGGACATATAGTTAAATGCTGGCTATATGCTAGGAAGTGATTTATATGTCAGATAAATCTAATAATAGGAAGAAAAAGCTAACTTGGAAAGACTATCTAGCATTCACGATTGCACTACTAGAGACTCAATTACTTCCGATAATCATACTAGCTATCGTTATGCTAGTACTAACTATTATATTCGGGTACTTAATCCCATAAATTACTTCGATAAGTATTCTTTCAAACTATAGATGTATGTCATATGTTGACTCTACTTTAAACTTACTAATCTTATCCATATCTAATTCAACTCCCAGACCTGGTGAGTCAGGCAGGTGTATTGTACCGTCTTTAAGAATCATACCTCCCTTAACTGGTTCATCAGCCATATTTAAATTACCATCTAAATCGATATATTTAATTACATTAGTAGCTCCAACAACATGAGCTGCTGCAGTTAACGCTAATCTAGTCTCCTCCATACATCCAATCATACATTCCAATCCAGCCGCTTCTACTATCC
>CAZHBK010000099.1:0-3890 GCA_964530465.1 uncultured Nitrososphaeria archaeon
CTATAATTATTACGCATGCTCATGTATAGGCGCATCTTACTTAGATGTTAGAATTGTAATATATAAATAACGGCATCGAGATTCTAGGAGTCAACTTAATATACATTGTATTAGCTGGTTTCTCAATAGGCTTATTAATATCGATAATTGCATTACCTGGTTCTGCTACTGCTAGGCATGCATTAGGTCTTTCATCACTAGTACTATCGATTATGTTAGTGCCCTATCTTATATATCTAGAAGTATATAGGGTGAATGAGATATGTAGATATTGTACTATAATGCATATATGTATAATTCTAACAGCAGTCATATATCTGGCATGGTTCTTCAAATATAAACATTGACTAATGCTAAGAATCTAGTTAAACAATATATAGAATACTCTTATCATAGGATGAGTAGAATATCTATCTATTGGGTATGGGTAGGCGAGTTTTCATATCTGGTAATATTGCTATTGCTGAAGCTGCATTAAGAGCTGGATGTAATTTCTATGCCGGCTATCCTATAACTCCTAGTAGCGATCTTATGGAGCATATGGCTAGAGAACTCCCTAAGAGAGGTGGTATTTTTATTCAGGGTGAGGATGAAATCGCTAGTATAAATATGATTATTGGTGCTAGTATTGCAGGTGCTAAAGCTATGACTGCTACTAGTGGTCCTGGATTCAGCCTTATGCAGGAGGGTATTGGACTAGCCATAATGCTTGAAGTACCTATAGTAATCGTTGATGTAATGCGTTTAGGTCCTGCAACTGGTCAGGCCACTAAATCAGGTCAGGGAGATGTAATGCAGGCTAGATGGGGTAGGCATGGAGATCAATACCTCGTTGTATATTCAGCTTCAAATGTATATGAGGCATATATCTATACGATAGAGGCGTTTAATACCGCTGAGAAGCTTAGAACCCCAGTAGTATTATTAATTGATGAACTAACGGGACATTTAACTGAGACTATTGAAATACCAGATGAGATTGAGGTTATTGATAGGGTTTGGACTGAAGAGAGTACTAAATTCTTTGATTCAGATGATTTTAGAATACCACCTCCAATGCCTAAGATAGGTATTGGATTAAACATATTATATACTGGATCGACACACGATGGTTATGGATTTAGGAAGACTCAAGATGCAGAAGTACATAGTAGGCTTGTTAATAGGCTTAAGAGGAAGATTATTGATAATGCAAGCTGGCTATTTAAATATGAGGTATTCGACTGGGATGATTATGTAAATATTGGATTTATCACGTATAGTTCCGTATTTAGAAGTGTGTTAGATGCATCTAGAGCATTAAGGGAAGAGGGCTATAGCGTGGGTATTTTAAAGCTTAATACGTTGTGGCCTATTAAGTATGACATCCTATCTAAATACGTTAATAATGCAGATATGATTATAGTTCCAGAGATGAATCTAGGTCAGTTAATACATGATGTTAGAATTGCATCAAAACATGATAGGATATACCAGTATAATAAGATTGGCGGTGGGATTCCAATCTATCCTAGTGAATTAGTTAGGTATGTTAAGGAGGTGATTAAATAATGCCCCATCCACTAGCTAGATATCTCAGGAGTGAATATCTACCGACATTATTCTGTCCTGGATGTGGCTTAGGCATCGTTATGAAGGCCTTCTTCCATGCATTAGATGAACTCAGTATTAAAGATCTTAAGAATTTTGTATTTGTGAGTGGTATTGGATGTACTGCATGGATACCATCACCTCATTTTAAAGCTGATTCAGTACATGTTCTTCATGGTAGGGCTATACCAGTAGCTACAGGTATTAAACTCGTCAGACCCGATTTAAATGTAATTGTATTTGGTGGTGATGGTGATATTGCTGGTATCGGCGGTAATCACTTACTTCACGCAGCCAGAAGAAATATGGATATACTAGTAATAATGGTTAATAATCAAGTCTACGGTATGACGGGAGGCCAGGTAGCTCCAACAACACCATTAGGCATGAAGACTACAACAACTCCATACGGTAATCCAGAACCACCATTAGATACATGTGAAGTTGTTAGATCTGCAGGTGCTAATTATGTTGCCAGATGGACTGTAGCACACTACATACAGCTTAAGAATAGTTTTAAGAAGGCTCTTAATAAGAAGGGGTTTAGATTTATCGAAGTGATATCTCAGTGTACATCTAGAGTTTCAAGTAGATTAAATATGAGTCCAGCCCAACATATTAAATACTTCCTTAAGAATTCAATACATATGTCTAAAGCTAGTGAGTTGAGTTGTGAGGAGAGGCTAACTAAGTTTATAATTGGTGAGTATATTGATAGAGATTTACCGAGTTATCTAGATAGAATTAGGGGGTTGGAGATATGATTAAGAGAATTAGAATATCTGGTATTGGTGGTCAAGGTATCGTATTCTCTGGTTGGCTACTCGGATATGCTGCTACGTTAGAGGGATTATATTCTTCAGTTCATAATCAATATGGTTCTGAAGTTAGGGGTGGTACTGTAATATCTAGTATTGTAGTCTCAGATAAACCTATCGAGAATCCATATGTAGACGTATTTGACATGTATTTAATACTTCACGACTTCGGATGGAGGTCTATAGTAAACTATCGTGGATCTGAGATTATTATAGCTGATAGAGAGATAGCATACTCCAGTAAAGCATTAAATTATAATGTAGACTGGTATTACATTAGTTATGAAGCATTTAAAAATAAACTGCCGATTAATATGATTGCATTAGGGGTACTAGCGAAGTATAATGTTATATCACTGGATTCACTTAAAGAAGCTATTAAGAGTAGGGGTAGGAGAGTTGAAGAGAATATTAAAGCAGTTGAAATAGGATTTAGATTATCTAAAGTGGTATAACCTTATAAACTAGATGGATATTATTTAGAGTGGATTATGATATTTAAGACGGTTGATGAGATTATTAGAGAGTTTGAAGAAGCATACGAGAGGAAGCAGGTAGGCTGGCATATATTATATGGATTTGATAGCTGGGGTAGGCTTAACATCTACATACTAGATGATCGTGGTTCTGGATGGGCATTAATATTAGAGCCACACTTCGGATTAGGCGCAAAAGTTGAGAGAGTTAACCTAGGTAGTATCTCTAAGATTGATTCACTAGGTTTTGGATTTAGAAGACTCTCCAAGGAGTTATTTAAACGTATCATTAGAGAGATGCGTGAATATGGTAGACTTAGTGAGGAGACCATGAATTTAATCAAAAAGAATCCACCGCTTAAAAAGAGCGAGTTAAGGCTTGATGAAGGTATTCTAATAGGCCCATACTTATACCATCCAAAGATTGAATCAGTAGATGATAGAATTGCAAGTAAGCTTAGGGAGAGATTTGAAGAAGAGATTAAAAAGAGATATAGATATATAGGTTAAATATCTACAATCTTTCAATTAAGCCCTCCTGATTAAAATCCATCCAATTATTAGTAGTATTGATGATATTAAGGCTAACCAATACCATAAAGTTAGTAATGCATTAATAGGTAGTTTTACAACACCCTCATAACCAAACCTACTTAACGATATAGTGGCTATAGTACTACCAGATATCGGGATTTTAAATCCTAGCATTCTCTCCAGGAACATACTAGCTATATAAATTAATACTGGAAAGATGATAATTAATACCCCGGGACCAATAGATATTAAATCTCTACCAAATCTCTCATATGTTAATGCTCCTATTATAGTAAGTATTGATGGTATGATTAACGCAAGCATAAATGCATAAATCCCATATTCTAATGCTGGAATTCTAACGCTTTCTCCTAAAACATTAAGTTTAAAGAATTTTGGGGCTATTAACACCTTAAAGATGCCTCCCTCCCTACCGCCCTCTAAAACCCACCATGCGTTATCCATTATAGAT
>CAZHBK010000099.1:3900-5624 GCA_964530465.1 uncultured Nitrososphaeria archaeon
AATACATAATGCTTTAGATATATCTCTACCCATACTATCCACTCCTCCTGTATACAACGTTAACTTCTATTGGATACCTTACATCATATAAGGATACCTCAATACTACCCTTGATAACTAATGACCCTCCGGATTTGAGATAGTTATATATGCTTATGTATTGTTGTAGGCTAAGTTCAGTAATATAGGTGATTGTTATATTGGTATTGGAGGCTATATCTATAGGTAGATGTGTATTTAAATCTGTTATAAATGTTCCATTTTCATAATGTAGTTTGAGGTTCGATCTTACAATCGATATATTCCATGGTAATCTATTTATTACAGATATATTTATCAGTAATTTATCAGTTGTAAGTGTTAGATTTAATAAGCTTACAGTTATATTCCTCGGATCTAATCCGAGATCAGTTTTAGATACTGTAATAACCTTACTTATCGGATATATAATCTTAGCAGTGTAAATTACATTGTGGCATTTGAGGAGTAGTGTCATATTAAATACGTCTACCCTTAGTAACGTCTTTATGAGAGTTTTGATAAATAGCTTGTTTAATCTAACTACTAAGGTTATATTCTCAGTCTTGCCAGCTTTAATATAAGCCTTATGTAGTAATCCTACATCTGCTGATGTATTATACAGCATTAGTTCACCGCTTATATTTGTAATCTCTATATCTACTGGAAGTCTATTAATAACGCTAATATTCACTAATATTCTATCAGTAGCTAGGCTAATACCTTGATACCTGGCGATTAAATAATCTTTAGATATTCCAAATTCATTAATACTAACTACATGTCTTATTAAGATCGGAATTCCGATCGTTGTATTTAAGACGTTTATCTTAGCTATAGCTTTAACTTCAATACTAACATTACCATAACTCATTAGAGACGTAAATAATGCTTTTATAAATTCTGATGTTGGCTTTATTAATATATCTGCAGTCGTTACAGAATTAGCTTCTATCCTAACACTCTTAAGCAGTCTTATACTGGCAGAGGCATTTAGTACATGTATGCCGCCAGTTAGATCAATTAGATTAATTGTTCTATTTAGGTTATTAGCTATATCTACATGAAGTATCAAATAATCCTTACTGAGTGACACACCTCCAAACGCTATCTTAATAGGCTCTTTAGCTAATCCAAGTTCTTTAGCTTCAATAACCTTAACTATCTTAACCTTAGGTATTTCTAAAACTATTCCATTAATTGAAACTATAGGGCTTATTTCAGATATAATCCTGACAGATCCTGTTCTAATTAACTCATCTACTAAAGCTTTCAAGAAATCCCTCTTTAATGCTAACGCTATTTCAGCATACGTAGATCCAGTCTTCAGAATTTCAACTGGTCTAACTAATTTGATCAGTGTGGATTCGCCGGTTTCCAAGATGGCATGTCCAGATAGATTTAATAATTCTATCTTTGATATTGGGATTATAGTCTTACCTAGAAGTGTGCTTAATTTAATCCTAATTATCAGATATCCATCCTTTACATACGAACCTGCATATTCAAATCTAATATACTGGCTTATATTTCTAGGAAGTCCTATTTCTGAAGCTGATATAGGTTTGCTTACCTTAATTGGAATTGTTATTAACGCCCCATATATATCTACTAATGCTTTTAAATCTAATTTTAAATCTATCGAGCCCCTCCTTATTAAATCATATATTATATATTTTATGAACTCATCAGTTGGTTTGAATAAT
>CAZHBK010000100.1:0-5562 GCA_964530465.1 uncultured Nitrososphaeria archaeon
GTTGCTGTATGATCTAGCTGGATTATATATTTTACCCAAGCATATATGGGTTAACCTCAAGTGGAATGCTTCATCACCACCACTAATTGGATGCGGTCCATTCAAGTGGACTAAGAGAGTTACCGGTGAGTATGTAGAGCTTACTGCATTTGAGCACTACTGGCATAAGGATATGCCCAAAGTTAAGAGGATCATATTTAAGGTTATTAAGAGTATGGAGGCTGTAGCATTAGCTCTTCAGAAGGGTGAGGTAGACTTCAATACATACTACGTACCACCTGCAACATTAGAGATGCTTAAGAAGAATCCAGATCTAGTAATCAACCTAGTTAGAGGATTTACATACTATTATATAGGATTTAACCTTAGAAGACCTGGACTAAATAGAACGCTAGTTAGAAGAGCGTTATGTTATTGTATGCCCAAGGAAGAAGTCGTTAAAGGCCCATTAATGGGTTTGGGAGAACCTGCAAACTGGTATATATCACCTAGATTCAAATTCTATCATAACCCAGATATACCTAGGAAATATCCATGGGTTAAGGGTGGTCCCGACCTAGTTGAAGCAGCTAGACTATTAGATTCGGCATATACTAGAGATGTAGATGGAGACGGTATTAGAGAAGTATTACCAATACCTAAAGCAACTCCAACACCTACACCAAGCCCAACACCATCACCAACACCGACTCCAACAGCCGTCGCCGCTAATATGACTCAGGTTATTAATGCATTGAATTCACTAAAAAGCACTGTTGAGAGTTTAAGCGGTAAGTTAGAATCTACAGCTAAATCTATAACTAATACTGTTAATTCACTCAGCGGTACAATAGGCGGTTTAAGCGGCTATCTAATAGCTATCATAGTACTAGTGATAATTAATATTATTATCAGTATCATTGCTATAGTTAGGAAGAGGTAATTTTAATCTATTTCCTTTATCTTCTTTATTATCCTAAAATATTTCTTTGGAATAAAATAGGCTTTACCTTTAATTATGATTTTCTAGTTAGCTTTGTATAGATGATATACCATGGGTCTAAGAGCATATGTAGCTAGAAGATCCGTAGAGTTAATAATCTCGTTATTTATTTTCGCAAGTATAAACTTCATCATATTCCGCATGATGCCTGGAGATCCTACAGCGTTATATCTAGAGAGTGGTATTCTACAACCCGGAGTTAGAGAGGCTTTAAGGAAGATGCTTGGATTAGATAGACCGTTATGGCAGCAGTATATAATATATATTAAGAATGCATTCACATTCACATTCGGATATTCCTTTCTCTATAATAAACCTGCGTTAGATATTATATTTAGTAGGAAGATGCTTAATACACTAGCATTACTATTATCGAGTCATGGTCTCTCAATCTTCATAGGTATAATGCTTGGTGTTTGGTCTGCATGGAGAAGAGGTAGGGTTATTGATATTGCATCAATGATTGTAGCGTTTATATTATACTCACTTCCAGTCTTCTGGGTTGGAATGCTACTACTTATGTTCTTTGCAGCTAAATGGAGATTATTCCCATTAAGTGGTACTATTACAGCAGGTATGTCATATGCAAATATACTTCAATACATGGCTGATTACTGCTATCACTTATTCCTACCTATGATTGCAATTACGCTAATTAGAATTGGTGGAGATTACTTAATCACTAGAAATACAATGATTACCATTATAGGCGAGGATTTTATCACTACTGCTATCGCTAAGGGAGTTCCAGAGAAGATTGTCGTTTGGAAGCATGCAGCTAGAAATGCAGTACTACCAGTAGTTACATGGGTTGGATTAGAATTAGCGGTAGTATTTAGCGGGGCCGTATTGACTGAAACAGTATTTTCATGGGATGGAATAGGGAGGCTTTTATATGAAGCAGCTATATGGAGAGATTATCCTGTTTTAGAGGCAGGCTTCTTCATTATTGTATTAGTTACATTACTTGCTAACTTTCTAACTGATTTAACATATGCTGTTTTAGACCCGAGGGTTAAATATGAGTAAGAGGGTTAGAGTATCTAAAGTTAGGGAGTGGAGAAGGAAGGTTAAGGAATTTTGGGATGTATATAAGAGAATTAGACTTGGTTTAATCGGTCTAGCTATATTACTGGTATTTATAATTATTGCTGTATTTGCTCCATACATAGCACCATATGATCCACGTGCTAAAGTAGGTGAATCTATGGAGCCGCCAAGTTTTAAACACTTACTAGGTACTGATGAATTAGGTAGGGATATTCTAAGCCTTGTCATCTATGGATCTCGTATATCACTCTTCGTAGGTATTCTAGCGACTGCATTAGCAGCGGCTATAGGTACGCTTGTAGGCATCGTATCTGGGTATATAGGTAGGCTTGTAGATGACTTACTAATGAGAATTACGGATTTGTTCCTAACGATTCCAGGAGTACCATTTCTAATCGTTTTATCGGTGGTTCTAGGTCCAAACATATGGAATATAATATTAGTTATTGCTATTATATCATGGCCTGCTACGGCTAGATTAGTTAGAAGTGAGACTTTAAGCTTGAAGACACGGGCTTTTGTAGAAGCAGCTAGACTTGCTGGAGCGAGTGATTTCTATATATTATTCAAGCATATACTACCTAATGTACTTCCATTAGTCTCGGCATCGATAATACTTACGGTTACTAGAGCTATTATTCTTGAAGCTGGATTAAGCTTCCTAGGATTGGGAGATCCAACCGCTATTAGCTGGGGGTTAATGCTGTATTTCGCTGATAGATATGGAGCTATGTTCTCATCAAATCCATATTATATCATAGCTCCAGGATTAGCATTATCGATATTAGGTCTAGCATTTGTATTCATAAGTTATGCATTAGATGAGATTGTAAATCCGAGACTTAAGACTATGAGGTTGAGATAAATGGGTGGGGAATTACTTAAGATTGAGAATCTAAAGGTATACTATTTCATGCTTACAGGTACTGTTAAAGCGGTCGATAACGTTAACTTGAGAATAGGTAAAGGTGAGATAGTCGCATTAGTTGGTGAATCTGGGTGTGGTAAGAGCACACTAGCTTATAGTATATTAAGAATGGTTCCATACCCTGGTAGGATTGTAAGTGGTAGGATATTATTCGATGGATTAGATTTAACCAAGCTTAGTGAGGAAGAAATGAGAAGGCTTAGATGGAGAGAGATATCAATGATATTTCAAGGTGCTATGAATTCATTAAATCCAGTTATGAAGATTAGAGATCAACTTATTGAAGCATTGATATATCATGATGCTATCGATGATATAAAGCAGGGGTATGATTTATCAGCTAAAATGTTAAAGCTGGTTGGCTTGGATCCAGATAGAATATTAGATAGCTACCCACATGAACTTAGTGGTGGTATGAAGCAGAGAGTTGTAATAGCAATGTCACTATTATTAAATCCTAAACTTATAATTGCCGATGAGCCAACTACAGCATTAGATGTAACTACTCAAGCAGGCATATTGGAATTGATGAGGGATCTCCATATTAAGACAGGTTCCTCAATGCTACTTATAACACACGACTTACCTGTTGTCGCTGAGATTGCAGATAGAGTATATGTTATGTATGCTGGTAAGATCGTTGAGTATGCGGATATATATACCATCTTTGAATCACCAGCACATCCATATACGGGTGGATTGATTAATGCTGTTCCAAGTCTTAGAGAGGGTAAGCTTAGGAAGATTAAAGCTATAGCTGGAGAACCACCTAACTTAATTAACCCACCTAGTGGGTGTAGATTCCATCCTAGATGTGAGCATGCGATGGATATTTGTAGTAGAGAGGAACCACCAATGGTTAAATTAGATGAAGGTCATGGAGTTGCATGTTGGTTATATGCTAAGAGGTGATATAAGTGGATAATTTGATAAGTGTGGTTAATTTAAAGAAATACTTCCCTCTGACAAAGGGGTTCTTCGCGACATTATTCTCTAAAGAGAGGAAGTATATCCATGCCGTTGATGGAATATCATTCGATATAAAATATAGAGAGATATTTGTTCTAGCCGGTGAATCTGGGTGTGGTAAAACTACTACCGGAAAGGTAATACTCGGATTATACAAGCCTACCGAAGGCACTGTTAAATTTAAGGGTAAGGATATATTCAACTTAAGTAAAGAGGAGTGGAGAGAGATTAGACCTAAGATGCAGATGATATATCAAGATCCGTATGAATCCCTGAATCCAAGACAGAAGATATATGATATTGTTGCAGAACCCGTTAGGATAAATCATTTGTGTGATTCGGAGGATGAAGTATATGATTTAGTTATTAGAACTCTAGAGAGTGTTAAGTTAACTCCTCCAGAAGACTTCATATATAGATATCCTCATGAGTTGAGTGGTGGTCAGAGACAGCGTGTAGCTATAGCTAGAGCAATAGTACTTAAACCTGAATTTATAGTTGCTGATGAGCCAGTATCTATGGTTGATGCATCTATGCGTGCATCAATATTAGATCTCTTACTTAGCTTTAGAAAGGATCTAAACATCACATTTTTGTATATAACACATGATTTAGCTACAGCAAGATATGCTGGTGATAGAATTGCAATAATGTACTTAGGTAAAATTGTTGAGCAAGGCCCTATAGATGTAGTTATTGAAGATCCACAACATCCGTATACTAAATCACTCATAAGCTCTATTCCAGATCCAGATCCAAGATATACTAGATCTAGAGAGAGGATTAAACTTAAAGGTGAAGTTCCAACACCTATAAATCCGCCATCTGGATGTAGACTGCATCCTAGATGTCCATATGCTATGGATATATGTGGTAGGGAGGAACCTCCGGAGATTGAGATTGGAGATGGACATATGGTTAAATGCTGGTTATATGCTAGGAGGTGAGGTTATGAGGAGAAAAGTGAAAATTAGGGAGATTACAGTTAAGGAGTATGTTATTCTATTCTACCTACTATTAGTCGCTATAATATTAATAGTTATAGCCATATCATACTTTACAGTATAACTCCAGTATTAAGCCTATTTCTCACTTTCAACCCTAGTAATTAACCTACCTGGTTTACTTAATGTATGTCTTCCATCATCAATTACTATTGTAAGCCCGAAGGACTTTTCAGGCTGTACCTTTCCATGTATGCTGCAGTGAAACTCCCCCTGAATCTCATTAACTCTTCGCTTACACTCTGGACAAACATAGAAATATCTGATGTCAAAAACTTGAACAATTACACCAAATACCTCTATAAAAGGCAAAGCACTGGTGATTTCACATAAAAACTTTTGCTGTGGGCTTGCGTCCTTTATTTCTAGATCTATGCTTTCTTCTTTTATTACAGTCCTTCCAGTAAAGTGCAATTCCATATATCCTCTATTTTCTCTTGTGTTTAAATTTTTCAATGTATATACTTTTCCTTCATTAAGTTCGTTTTCAAATTCATCAACAAGATCATTCCAAAGCACAAGTCTAGCAATACCTGTGTCATCTCCAACCAAATAACTTAACAATTTTCCTTCTCTTCCGTCAGGAGTTATAAAATTCACTTGTGGATTTTTTTTCAAGATTTTTACAG
>CAZHBK010000101.1:0-5096 GCA_964530465.1 uncultured Nitrososphaeria archaeon
GTATATTACTATATGCTATAATTTATTCTCTTAATGAAATCAAGTGAGACCTCTAAAATTAGTAGGGAAGAGCTTCTTAAATTCCCCAGAGATTTTATTGGGTATGGAGGAAAACCTCCTAAGGTAGTATGGCCTAATAATGCTAGGATAGCAGTGAATATAGTAGTTAACTTTGAGGCTGGCGGTGAGAGAAGTATTGTATATGGTGATGAAGGGCCTGAAACCTATGGTGAGTTTGCTCCGTATGGAGCTCCTCCTCTTAGAGATCTAGCTATGGAGTCTATATTTGAATATGGTAGCAGGGTTGGAGTATGGAGACTGTTAAATATATTCAAGCGATTTAACGTTAAAGTTACATTCTTTGCTGTTGCAAAAGCATTAGAAGCTAATCCAGTAGTTGCTAAACGAATTGTTGAAGATGGACATGAAATATGCGCTCATGGATATAGATGGATAGAGCACTACACTATGTCGAAAGAGGAAGAAAGAGAAGCGATAAGAAAAGCAGTTGAAGTAATAACGAAAATAACTGGACAAAGACCCGTAGGATGGTATTGCCGAGAGCCTAGCGTGAATACGATCGAACTATTATTAGAGGAGGGAGGTTTTCTATATAATTCCGACTCATATAGCGATGATATTCCATATTATCTCAAGTGGGGAGATAAATATATGCTGATAATTCCATATACCCCCGATGTTAACGACTTCCACTTCTTTGCTAATAGATTCTCAACGGCTGAGGAATTCTTCCAATATATGAAAGATACATTTGATGTATTATATGAAGAGGGTAAGGAGAATCCTAAGATGATGTCAATAGGCTTACATGATAGAATCTCAGGTAGGCCAGGGAGGGCTAAAGCAATAATTAAGTTCCTGGAATACATTAAGCAATTCGATGATGTATGGATTGCTAGAAGGGTAGATATCGCTAAATGGTGGCTTGAACACTATCCACCTCCAACTAAGTAGACAAGCAAGGAATAATAAGGCACTATTATTCCACTTCCATCGCTTTTATCCATTCTAATTATTTCTCCTTTTATTATTACCTCCTCTAAGAATATCGCCATTATCTAGAATCACATTTAATCTCCAATATGCACATATCATGAATAGTAATTGAGAACGGAGAGTAAGTAAGTTAATAAGTAGATTAATTTGAAACATAGTAATATTTTATTTATTGCTGTAGTAGATGATGATCATGGGTGTTCTGAAGAGGTTATGATGAGTCAGCTGCCGGCTGACCTCCTTACTTTAATCCTACTTTGAGAAGTCGTGTTGTTATGATATGTACTTTGAGTGTAGATCTAATCTGATTACTTTATCGCTTATTATCCTGCTTACACCTTCTGGATCATCTATTATTAACGTGAATTTCCTCTTTCCCTCTATAGCTTCTTTAATCATCTTCTCTCTCTTCTCCCTCTCACTTTGATTAACCTCAGGATCATCCCTAAGTAGTTCTAATACTTCAAGTACTCTATCTAGCAATCCCTCTACAGTAGTTATAAAACCCTGCGAGGCAGGTCCTGGATCTGCTTTAATACCTAATTCAGGTATCCTATATGATGCTGTTGCAGCTTTTAAAACTAGTATATTTAAGTCATTTTGATCTTCAACTTTTAATATTAATCTCTGTGGTCCTTTTGATTCAGCAGCTTTAACATCACTATATCTATACCCACACTTAGAACATCTCCCTACAGATATGATAACCTTACCAATTAATGGTATCTCATGTAGATATCCAGATATCATGAATTCAGAGCCACATCTAGGGCATTTATCATTAAACCTCCAGACTCCCTCTCCAACTTCAGGCATCTCAACAGAATGTAATCTTAAATACTAAATATAAATGAGTTATAGCTTTAGAGGTATTAGCAGTATATTAATCCTGGCTTTAATCTTATGATTAATTCAAGTATTAGATATGTTAGTAATGTCATTAGGAATGCAATGAGAATATACACCTTATAGCTATTAAATATATCACTTATATATCCATTTAATAATGAGCCGAATATCCATGATATCGAGCCTACAGTATTTAAGAATCCTAATGCAGTTCCTTGGAACTCTTTAGGTGTATTCTCAATTATATATACGTTTGCTCCAGACCAGAGTAAGACCCATGCACATCCAAGTAGTACTTGAAATGGTAATACAATATATGGGTTAAATGCAATATAATAACCTAAGAATACTATTGAGGTGAGTAATATCCCATATTTGAATGAAGTTAATCCCCTCCCTTCAGAATATTCTCCAATCTTCTTGAATAATATGACTTGAGTAAGTGTATTCATAGCATGTGCGAAACCTACAAATACGTTATCGCCGCCTAATGAGAAGATGAATAA
Organism: uncultured Nitrososphaeria archaeon; assembly: GCA_964530465.1. Lineage (GTDB taxonomy): Archaea > Thermoproteota > Nitrososphaeria > Geothermarchaeales > JDFR-13 > CAZHBK01. The sequence goes on from CAZHBK010000101.1 coordinate 2,373, forward strand.
ACTAAATAAACTCCATACGCCAGCAGCTGCTAGATGTCTTATGAAATATGCTGTATAAATTACTCTTATTCCTCTACATAATTTAGATATATATGAAAACTTGATTCTCTCACCTGATGCTCTAATATTTGGAAATGATACTATTACTAGCATTAGTGATGCTAAGACTATATATCCAGATACATTAAATAATCCAGTGTAATGGAGATAGCCCGATAAAAAACCACCAAGCAATCCAGCTGATAAAAAACCTATACTCGACACCATATTAACAATACCTACACCCCTACCTACACCTAGTAATCTAGCACCTATTAAGTTACTAAGTGGTACTATAACCGCTATTGATAGACCTTGTAATGCTCTAATGAAAAGTAGGTAATTTGGATAACGTGATAATGGTGTTATAAAGATTGATAATGCTAATATTAATAATGCTCCTATGAATAATTCTCTAGCTTTACCAAATCTATCCATTAAATACCCCGATGCTATTGATATTGGAGCGTTGACTGAGAAGTATATTGTTGCAAGTAATCCAACTAGTAGATTTGAAGCGCCTAATATATAATATGCATATAATTGTAAATATAGTGCATATACCCCGATTGTAAACCACGCTGAATATACTGATGCTAGTAGTGCATATATGCCTAACCTACTAGATGACACGCTAACTAAATTGGATTTAATACAGCATATATAACATTTTATTATATTATGTTTAAGAAGTATAATGAAAAGAACTCTTATTTCATGAAGTAATCTTTTTATCTAGGTATGGACTATATAATTGCGTGATTGCTAATGCCTATAGTTAGAGCTGCCTCAATCTTTCTCCCTATATATAAATGGGCTGATAGATATTTAGAAGAATTATGTATTGAAATCTCTAAATACGTAGATATATTTAAGCATTGTAATTTAAATCCATGGAGTATTAGAATTATAGTACCTCCAATCCCAGAGGATATAGATGTTAAATCGTATTGTAGATTTATCGAATGTATATGCTCTAGAAGCGAATATGGAGATATCTTAAAGCAGTTACTTCCAATATCAGTTTACAATCCATTAATCGATAGTATTATAGATCTTTTAAATAGCTATGATAGATTGTATGCATCAATACTATATGATAGGTCGAGGCTTGATGAGATAGCCGATTTATACCTGCTATGTGATGATCCGAACATTTATACTAGAATGTCGATTACATATGACTATTGGATTCAAACACCATACTTCCCTAGTACTTCAAATATAAGGAATCTACTTGGATTTTCAATCTCATTAAGATATGTGGATTTATTCAAACATGTTATTCAGGGGGATTACACTAAATTATTAAACTATCTAACCGATCTAGCTAGTAAGGTTAATGAATTGAATATTCCATTCGTAGGTTTAGATTACTCGTTATCTCCATGGATGGATGAGAGTATTGCTGGATTAATAAGAGACTACTTAAATATCGAGTTAAGATATCCAGGATTGTACTATGCAGTATATTACTTGAATAGACTAATTAGTAATGTGATATCATACGGAGTTTTAAAAGCTATTGGATATAATGAAGTTATGCTTCCAGTAGCTGAAGATAATATCCTTAAGAAAGCTGTATCATCTGGAGATATAACACTTAGAGATTTAGAAGGACTTGCATCTGTATGCGTTGCCGGATTAGATATGGCTGCAGTACCAGCTAGGAAAGAGATTATTAGAAATATCCTATTAGATATGGAGTCAATACATAGCATTAAGAGAAAGACTATAGGCGTTAGACTAATCCCAGCTCCAGAAGATATAGAATATATCGATCTTAAGAAATTCGGTAGAACTCCAGTATTCAAAATAAGAGTAACTAAATAAAGAATCTAAAGAAGTTAGGGAAGTGCATTACTTAACTATGAAACTGCTATAGTACTTTAATAGTATTCTTTAGATGTTTAAACTATATAGAGGATGAGGATAATCATCAGCAGTTATAAGACTATAGATTCCATTATAGGTCTTGGTCTTAAATCCGATTATAAATGGAGTGGAGAGGATCTAATAGAGGCTTTAAGGAAGTGGGCTGAAGAAGACATATTACTTTAATATGGAAGAATTAATAGATGGATCGTTTTAGCATATACAATGTTAATTGAGTAGGTTTTTAATTTTAGAGAGAGCTAATCTGGATTAGTCTTTTTAATCCTGAATGCTATCTCCTTCACTAGATTCTCTACAGGTTCTAGTGCATCCTCCACATCCTCTCGAGTACACCAACCTTCATAGAAGCATGTATGCATTGTATTAGCTTGAGCCCATGCATTACTAACCCACTTACCAAGCTCTCTGGCAAGCCTCCTCTTATACTCCCATAGCTCACTATGACTACTAACTCTTTTCCCCTCCTTCCAATATACATATGCTTTAACAGCTAATGCTGCAGCACCCCATATCTTTTCGGCAGCCTGCCTAATATTATTCTTCCTAAGTTCCTCTCTAGCCTCATGAAGTAACTCTTGAGAAGCCTCAATATACTCCCTAGCTCTATCCCTAGGATCTAAATCTTGCGTGAGAAGCTCAATAATATATTCATCAACACTAACCCCCAACTTCTCAGCTCTCTCCCGTACTCGCTTAGCAATTCTACCACGAATAATAACTTGATCCAATTCCTCCACCACATAGAAAATATTCATATCAAGAGATAAAAATAGAGAGACTACATACTAG
>CAZHBK010000101.1:5106-5362 GCA_964530465.1 uncultured Nitrososphaeria archaeon
ATACTAGAGTGAAAAGAAATCAACGAATATCAAATATCAGAAAATACATTAGTATCGGTACTCAAACTTGAAAATATACAGAGTTAGATAGAATTAAAGCATAAGGTGTAAATAACTAATTTTAATGCTTATAAACAAGCCTAATAGACTGAGAATAATCTGGATGATTAGAGTTTAGCGCGCTGAAAACGGATGATGAGCTGGGCTGATATGACATATCTACACCTTATCTTAGACTCTAATATAACATATACGC
>CAZHBK010000102.1:0-5272 GCA_964530465.1 uncultured Nitrososphaeria archaeon
TACAGAGGATAATGAATTGGATTAAGTTTTTATATAAGGGTTTTTAACCTATATTAAAGAGATTCTAGATTGAATCAACTATATTCAGAGTTTTCTAAGTGTTTAATGAAACTGTGAGGAATGATGGCATACTGGAGTTAGATGTTTATAGTTTGCTTTTAGAAGCTTTATTTAATATCTCTCTAGTGGTTCTTCTTACTGCTTCTCTAGATGTTAATCTTGGTTTCCATCCGGTTTTAGATATCTTGCTTATATCTAGTAGCATTTCTTTTACATCTCCAAGCCATCCTCTACCATCTTTCGTAGCTGGTTTGAATATATACTTTACATTTTTCAGTTTCATTTCTGAGACTATTATATCTGCTATCTCTCTAACTGTAATCCAGTCCTTATTCCCAATGTTATATATGTCATAGTCTGATATTCTATTAATTCTATTGAATAAGTGTATTGTTGCATCTACTGCATCATCTATGTATAGATAGCTCTTCCTCTGGGTTCCATCACCTAATATTTCTAACACTTTTGGATTATGCTTTAGCTTATTTATGAAGTCTATTATTACACCGTGATTACTTCTTGGACCGATTATATTGGCATATCTTAGTATTAGAGATTTAATACCGTATAGCTTTGAGTATGCAATTATAAGATACTCGCAGGATAGTTTTGATGCACCATATACCGATATTGGATTTAATGGATGATAGTCTTCTGGAGTTGGTATTTTACTGGCATCTCCATATACCGTGCTTGAGCTAGCGAATATGAGATATTTAATATCATTTCTTCTAACTGCTTCAAGAATGTTAAAAGTTGCTTTTATATTCTCGTTAAAATGTACTTCAGGACTGATGGTACTAACTCTGACCTCTGGATTTGCAGCATAGTGGAATAATGCATCTACATCTTTAAATATATCTGATTCGGGATTTATCGATTTTAAATCTAATATATGGAGTTTAACTAGATTTGAATTAATATGCCTCCTTATATTTTCGATAGATCCATTAGATAAGTTATCTATGACTACTACTTGATCGCCTCGATCTACGAGTCTATCTACAATATGGCTTCCTATAAAGCCGGCTCCCCCAGTTACTATTACTCTCATTATTTCAAATGCCTCTTGAGTTAAGAGTAGATTTTAGATTAAATTATATCCTTGAATATACTGCTTACTAGCTTATTATCTATCTTCTCGTATTTTTCAGTTGATCCTACATCGAGCCAGAATCCATCGTGTTTATATGCATGTACGGGTTCATTCTCTCTTACTAGTTTTGGTAGTAGGTCTCCCATAATATCTATATCTTTCTTCTCATGTGATAATTCCTTAAGTTTATCTAATGCTTTGTATTCTAATGCTAGTATTCCTATTCCAACGGGTATGTCCAGCCATGGTTTTTCAACTATATCTATGATTCTATTATTATCATCTAGTTTGGCTACTCCAACCGGTATTTGATATTTTGTTGCTACTGCTAGCGTTGCTAGTGCCGAATTTCTCCAGTGTTCTTCAAGCATTCTACTTAAATTTATATTCGATAGTATGTCTCCATAGTAGATCATTAATGTATCTATATCTTCAAATACTCCCTTGAGATATGCATTTAATAATGCACCACCAGTACCCTTCATATCGGGATCGTCTAGAACGTATGTTAATCTTACATTGAATCTAGATCCATCTCCAAAATAGTTCGTTATCTGTTCGTATTTATATCCTACTAGTAGTACGATATCTCTAATATTATGATGCCTCATAAGTTTAACTATATACTCCAGTAGTGGTTTCTGCGATACTCCAATCGGTATCATTGTTTTCTGGAAGTAGTATGTTAATGGTCTAAGTCTCTTACCCTCACCACCACATAAAATAACTCCCTTAACTTTATGTTTCAATGTAGACACCGATTTGAGTATTTAGATTATTATACAATAGATTAATGTCCTTTAATTATTTAAGTTTGAATTTGAGAACTTAAAGTCTATATAGCTAACTCTATATACTAACACCTATCACTTTATACTCTAGTCTTAACTATAGGATTTAATACTCCATAGTTCTACCCACCCTCCTTAATTAGGTTTCTTACTATCGATGCTATTGTAGGTATGAATATTAATATTGCTATTATAACGCCCTCACTCGTGTATAATGGTGCATCTAGATATTTAAATGACGTGAATTCTGTATTTACATATTCTAGGCTTATATTTGACGTTATCTTAGGTATGATTGAACTACCTTCGATTAATACCCAGCATGATATATTGAAGTATATTGATTTATCTATTAGAGGCCATAAGATTGGTGTTGGACTCTGGAATGCATCTAGTATTGGATGTGTGAGTAATGCTATTGATGAAGATATTGCTAAATTCTTATACTTCGGTATTCTATAGGATACTGCTATTATAACGAGTATTATGATCGGTATTAGGATTGCATATGAATGTGTTGCAGATCTATGTATGTGGAATAATGCATCTATATCTGGAAGTAATGCTGCTATTGAAGCTATAGCTGCTTCTTTATACCTTCTAGTTGAATATGCTATTAGAGCATATGCAACTGCATAATGTATTAATGGTTCTGGCAATTGAGACACCGATGGTTGATTTATAATATAGATAGCTTAATAACCACATTATAAGCATTTAATAGCGTTTATAAGGCTATACTATCTCTCGACCATAGATTTATAGTACTCTATTGTTTTAGCTAATCCCTCATCTAACGTATATTTGGGTTTATAACCTAGTGTTTTTATTAGTTTTGATATATCTGCCTGACTATGTCTAATATCACCACTTCTAGGACTACTATATATTGGTTTGATCCCTGGATTTATCATCTTTATGAGTTTATCTGCTAGATCTTTAATTCTTACTGCTTTCCCACTTCCAACATTTAATATAATGTAGTTTTCATCTGGTTCATATTCTAATGCTTTAATAATTATACTTGATACATCATCGACATATATGAAGTCTCTGGTTTGGAGTCCATCTCCATATATGACTGGGGGCTTACCCTTTAGTAATCTCTCAATGAATATCTTTATAACTCCTGAATACTCCCCACCACCTTGTCTAGGTCCGTATACGTTGAATAGCCTTAGGATTATAGCTTTAAAACCATATTCTCTGGAGTATATTTTTATTAATTCCTCAGCTGCAAGCTTGCTAACTGCATATGGTGATAATGGGTTTTTAGGATGTTCTTCATCTATAGGTAGATATTTAGCTTCTCCATATATAGCACATGTAGATATATGTATTAGCTTACTTACATTATACCTCCTCATAGCATTTATGATATTTAGGACTGATAGTGTATTTACTTCGAAGACCTCTCTAGGGTGTTCCATTGAATAGGGTACACTTACTATTGCTGCTAGATTAATTACTACATCTATTCTTGAGATCAGTTTAGAGAGTAATTCATAATCTCTAATATCTCCTTTAATAAATTCGATTCTGTCAAGTATATCAGATAAATTGTCTAATGAGCCTACTGATAAGTTATCTAATACAATTATATTATAGTCTTCTCTACTGGTTAGCGAATAGCATAGGTTACTTCCTATAAATCCTGCTCCTCCAGTTACGAGTATATTCATTGATTATCTAATCTTGATATTTATCTAGACTCAAGTTTATAAAGTAATGTTAATAGTTATGATTATCTTAATAATAGCGTGATAATAGTTATAGCAGTTACTACTTGGTGTATTAAAGTTGACTAATGATGGAGAAGCAGAAAGCATTGAATTAGAAGTTGCGGTAAGTTCATTGAAGGGTAGTATATTTCTATTTGCAGGTAATCTAGCAGCAACGATAATAGGTGCTATAACATCTATTTTAATCGCTAGATTATTAGGTCCAGACGGATACGGATTGTATACTCTGGTATTAACACCAGCTTCCTTCTTACTATTATTCTCTGGATTTGGTGTTGGAGCTGCAGCAGTTAAATATATTAGTGAAGCTAGAAGGAGGCGTGATTATAATACGATAATGGGTGTTCTCTCTACAAGTATGATATTTCAAGCTATTATCGGCTTCATACTATCGGTGATTATAGCGCTATTCCCTGAAGCTCTATCTAGGTATGTTATTAATAGACCTGAAGCATATCAATACGTATCTATAACATCACTCTACACTATGGCTATCGCTCTAATATCAATTTTGACTAGTATCTTTGTCGGGTTTGAAGAGATGGATAAGATATCGATGGTGACTAGTCTAAGAGCATTTTTAAAATTGGCGTTAGCAGCATCTTTAATCTTACTAGGATATGGTGTATATGGTGCTTTAATCGGTCATATTCTAGCATATGTAGTAGCGGCACTTCTATTAATAATACTACTAGGATATATCATTAAGAGAAAGTTAGATTTAGATAGCAATAGATTCAAACTTAATATCTCATTTAAGATGCTTAAGAAGATGATTAAATATGGCTTCCCAGTATATTTATCTGCAGTTATAATTAGTGTGTTAGGTGTTTATAGGAATTTCCTCATGGGCTTTTATGTATCTAATTATGAAGTTGGAAACTTTACCGTTGCTCTGAATCTCACTACTGCAGTTACACTCTTTGCATCTCCCGTTGCAACAGCATTATTTCCATCATATTCTAAGCTTGATGTTGAGAGGGAAAGGAATGTAATCCGTGATTTATTCAAGTATTCTACTAGGTATACTAGTATGATTATACTTCCTATTGCAGTCTTTCTAATGGTTTTCTCTTCTGATGCTGTTAAATTCATTTATGGTGGTGGTTATTCAACCGCTTCTGAATATCTAATAATCTTACTTATCCCATACCTTATGGTTGGATTCGGCACGGTTTCTATAAGTAGTTTGTTGAATGGAATTGGTGAGACAGAGACATTCTTCAGGATTAATCTAGTTAATTTAATTCTTTCAATTCCATTATATTATGTCCTTATATCGTTTTATAATATGATTGGATTGGCTATTGCATATACAGTTGCATACGCTATATCTTTAATCTATGGTCTGTATGTTGTTTGGAGAAGAGTTGATTTTAATTTTGATAGAAATCAGCTTGGTATTTACTCATCTACTATAATATCTGGCGTTTTAATCTTCATACTCCATCTATTATTCAATTTTGGTAGGCCATTGTTTAATATTGTTGTTTTTGGATTGATATATCTATTTATATATGCATTTACATTAGTCTTATTTAAGGGTTTCACATATGAGGATTTGAATATCCTAGCTAGAGTGT
>CAZHBK010000103.1:0-4973 GCA_964530465.1 uncultured Nitrososphaeria archaeon
ATATATCTACTTTTAAAGCAGATACTATAAATCCACCTTGGGTATATGGTCTCTCAACTTTAATCTCTAATCCAAATGGTGCTCCAATTAATGCGCTACACAATATATCGATTACTTCAGCTAATCCAAGACCTTTATACGAACCCATTGGGAGTAGATATCCTTCCAAAGCCTTCTTAGGATCTGTAGTAATCTTCCCCTCTTTATCTGTAGCCCATCCCTCAGGAATATTAACACCTTTCTTAGCAGCTAGTACTATCTTACCTAATGCTACCACTGAAAGAGCCATATCTAATACAATAGGTTCATTACCTGTTGGTATAGCTATAGCGATTGGATTAGTACCTGTAATAGCTGAATGCACACCTGGAATCGACATTCTAGCTTTAGCATTAGCTATAGAAATACCGATCATACCCTCCTTAGCAATCATCATAACATAGTATGCTAGCATACCTACATTCCATATATTCCTAACTGCTGAAAAACCAAAACCAATCTTCCTAGCCTTATCAATAGCCTTAAGTGTTGCTTTATAAGCTACTGGAATACCAATACCTCTATCTCCATCATATAATGTAAAAATATCATCTTCATAGATGATTCTGACATTAGGTTTCGTATTTATATCACCTAGTTTAATACCTTCTATGAAATTTAGACCTCTAATCAACCCATGGGAGTCAACTCCTCTAAGATTTGCTAATGTTAAAGAATCTGCAATTATCTCAGCATCATCTTTAGGAAGACCTAACTTAATGAAGACTATAGTGAGTAGCTCCTTTAATTTAGAAGCATTAAGTATCTTAACCATATCATTAGATATTTAAGAACATGGTAATAAATCGTTAGGATATTTAACAACGTTAAGTTAAAATATAACATATTTTAGATTAATCTTTCCAATGTTAACATATTGAATATAGACATTAAACATTATTGACATAATACTATGGTTTATGTAACGGTTTATAAGGATGATTAAACTATGACTGGTATATGTGCCCTTCTAAGTAATTCTCTAAATTCCTCGATATTCATACCTGCTAGATGACATGCTCTTCTAATATCCCCCTTCTCTATATAGTATTTTAATGCTTCTCTAATTCTAGGTGGTTGCTTCTCAATAAAACTCCAATCAGCATAACTCTCCCTAATTTTCCTAGCTTCTTCATTAGAAATTGAGATACGTGCTCGAAGCATCTTACTAGAAAAAATATTACAGTCTATGTAACTTAAATAGTTAGCATCTATACTTGACTTCCTCAAGATAAAAGTTTGAGAGTGAGTTAGATAAATTCCCTATAGTTTCGATAATTTCTCCAACATTATCTTCTTCTCTATTGATGCTACTAGCCTTCTAGTAGATACGACTGCATCTGGATTAACACTAATACTATCAATACCCATTCTGACTAGGAATTCAGTAAATTCTGGATAAACACTAGGTGCTTGACCACATATCGAGACTGTTACCCCATGTTTATGTGCTGCTTTTATAAGCATTTCAATAGCTTTCAATACTGCTGGATCTCTCTCATCGAAATATCCCAACTCACCTAGTATGCCTGAATCTCTATCAGCACCTAATATCAAGCTTGTTAAATCATTACTTCCAATACTAAAACCATCACATAATTTTGCAAATTCATCAGCTAGTATAACGATACTTGGTACTTCAGCCATAAGCCATATCTTAATATCCCTACCTCTTTCCAATCCCTCATCTTTCATAATTTCTAATGCCCTCTCAACCTCCCAAGTAGTTCTAACGAATGGTAGCATAACCCATACATTCTTAAGACCCATCTCCTCCCTACACTTCAATACAGCTCTAACCTCCAGTCTAAATGCTGGCTCATAATACTTAGATACATATCTACTAACACCTCTAAACCCAAGCATTGGATTACTCTCTCTAAATGATACCTCATACTTCTCTCCACCAACTAATTTAGCATATTCATTTGTCTTGAAATCACTAAATCTAACTACTACAGGCCTCGGATATATCTCCCTTGCAACCATTGCAATACCTTCAGCTAATTTATCTACGAAGAACTTTTCATTACCTTCTTCAATTAATGCTAGTGGATGCTTTCTAACCCATTCAGCAATTATAAATTCAATCCTCATTAATCCAATTCCATCAAATGGTAAGTCTTTATACTCAACGATTTTATCCGGTACACCTAGATTCATGTATATTTTAGTCGCTGTAATAGGTGCTTCATATATGGTTACTGGTTTAGCCTCCTCAACTCTAGATCCACCTGTTACAACTAGAGATGGTTTTAATAACTTCTTAACCTCACCCTTATAAACTAATCCCTTAGATCCATCAACTGTAATTAGCATTCTATTCTTTATAACCTTAGTAGCATTTCCAGTTCCTACAACACATGGAATACCTAATTCTCTAGATACTATAGCTGCATGAGCAGTCATACCACCTCTATCAGTAACTATTGCTGCAGCTTTCTTCATAGCTGGAACCCAATCAGGAGTAGTCATTTCAGTAACTAGAATTTCCCCCTCCTTAAATTCATTCAGCTTAGATACATCTAGTATTATATGTGCTCTACCAGATGCAATACCTGGAGAAGCTCCTAAACCTCTAACTATAACTTCAGCTTCACCCTCCTCAGTAACTTCCTCAGTTTTAACCTCCTCCCTCTTACTCCATACCGTCTCCGGTCTACTTTGAAGTATGTATAGTTTATCGTCTGGTCCTAAAGCCCACTCTATATCCTGTGGATGCCCGCCATATAACTCTTCAATCTTTAAACCTAACCTCGCTAATTGTATGACTTGATCATCTGTTAAGCAGGGTTTTAAAGCCTCTTCATCATCTAATTCAATTACTTTAACTTCACCACTTCTATCAGGATCTTTAGTCATTTTAATCTTCTTTATAGATATCCTCTTATCGACGATCTCGAGAGTATCCTTTCTAACCTTAAATCTATCAGGTGTGACTTTACCCTGGACAATAGCCTCACCAACACCCCAGGCTCCCTCAATAACAATATAGTTCCTATCCCCAGTAACTGGATCTAATGTAAACATTACACCGGAAGCCTTAGAATCAATCATTACTTGGACTCCGACGCTTATAGCTTCCTTCTCAAAGGGTATGTTCTTCTCATGCTTGTAGAATATAGCTCTAGGTGTGTAGAGGCTACTAAAGCATTTCTTAACGTATTTCAATACATCTTCAATTCCTTTAACGTAGAGATATGTATCATGCTGGCCGGCAAAACTAGCTTCGGCAATATCCTCAAAAGTACCACTACTCCTAACAGCAACGTAGACCTCAGCTCCAAACCTCTCACATAATTTACCATATGCCTCAATAATCGCCTTCTTAAGATCACTCGGATATTCACATGATTCAATCAAACCTCTAATCTCCCTACTTACTCTATCCAAACTAGATGGATTATTAAAATCAGCATTCTCTAGAAGATCGAGGATCTTATCATTAAGCCTATTATATTCTATAAAATACTTATATGCCTCACTTGTAATTGCAAAACCAGGTGGTATGGGTATTCCATTCTTAATCATCTTACCTAAGTTAAAATTCTTACCACCAACTAATGGTAGATCATCATCACTTATCTCCTCGAAGAATACTATATATCTCTTATCAGTCATAATCATACTCACCCTATATATCTACTCCAACTACCATCTAGAAGATATATTGATTAGATGTGTTTCAAAGGTTACATCCTAAATAATGATACCGACCTATTAATATGCTTTAGTTAATATAGAAATCTCTAAATCGAGCGTAAATCTGGGTTTTAAATCCCTTTATAAATACAAGTATATACTATGGTATATACATAATCTACCATCTATACCATCCATATCTATGCCTATGCCTCATTCTTCTACGCCGCCTACAACCATAGTAAACTCTATAATCGTAATTGTACTGTACTGGTTGGATACCTTGAGTACCTGTAGACTCCAACTCAACTACATACTCATGCTTTGGTTTAAAATTCTTACATGCTGGTGCTTCCGGATCTACCTTAATATTATAATATGTGCAATATCCATTCTTAAAATACATGCAGTCTTTATGCTTCATTACAATCATTAAAATTATGTGACTATGCACAAAAATATTAAATAGAATATATATCGTAGTTAGATGAAGATTTTAATAAGCATCCATATTGAAGCAATAACTAAGATTGCTGAAAATGCCTGCCTTAATCTCTTCTCATTAATTTTAATATGCATTCTAGATCCAATTTGAGATCCTAAAACTACGAGTAATCCGTATATTAACGCTAGCATTGGATTAAAACCACCCCTAACGAAATGACCCATGAATGACATTGATGCAGATGATAATACTAGGAATGTATTAGTACCCATGGCTACTCTAATAGGTACTCCACCTAATAATATGCATATTGGAATTATCAGACCACCACCAGATATACCAGCCATACCAGCTGTAAAAGCAGCTATTATAATAGGTGGAATTATGTATGCTAGATTCACATAATACTCTTGGTTATCTAGCTTCCTCCTCCACGTCCCTATCCTTCCTACTTTAGCCTTAACAGCCACGCCCTTATATAGATAGTATGCTGATATGATTAGGAATATTGAAAATGATAATTTAAGTAGATATGCTGGAATCCTATATGAGAGATAACCTCCTAAGAATGAGGCTAAACCAATTGCAAAACCTAAAACTAATGCAAGACCCCAATCGACAAGCCTATGTCTACCATGATACACTATAAGCATTGACAGACCTTGAAGCATTATAATGAACAAGCTAATTCCAGCAGCAGTATAGTAATCAATTGGTAATAAGCTAATCATAATTGGGAGATAAAACTCACCACCACCTCTACCAAACATGGAAAAGATTAATGAAGTTAGAAATATCCCAATAGCTGATATAATAAGATTAAATATCGGTATCATTTAGGTAACAC
>CAZHBK010000103.1:4983-5255 GCA_964530465.1 uncultured Nitrososphaeria archaeon
GGTAACACGTAAATTATGTGATTATGCACAAAAATAAAAATTTAAATTCAAAAAATATTCATCTAATGAAATATAATTCATATATCCCTTTTAAGAAAAATATACTTGATGCCAAATCTAATTATAGTAGAGAACCCCTTCAACGCTCCGTTATGGATTGGGATGAGAAGGGGAAGCCGCGGGGTTCTATTTACAAGTTGAAAATCTTATTGTAAATGAGTTTTTTCAGTTGTTCAATATATCTAAAGTAACTTGTTGTGTGGAGAGTTATA
>CAZHBK010000104.1:0-1466 GCA_964530465.1 uncultured Nitrososphaeria archaeon
GGATTATTGAAAGAAGTTTGTAAGGAGCTACTGAAACATGACCCAGACATTGTTGAGATAATCCAGTTTGGTTCCTCTGTTTACGCCCCTGATCTCGCTAGAGATGTAGACCTACTAGTGATATCTAAAGATCCCAAGGATTATGATGTTTACCTAGATGCTATTGATGAAGTGAATCCTCCATTTAACGTAGATGTAATTGTCATTAAGCCTGGTCAGAAGCTTAGGGAGGAGCTTATCCGGGGAGTTTTAGGAGCCTTCAACATACTCTATGGTAGTGGGAAGTACATTCTTGAATATGCTAAGAAATTAGGTGATCCAACATTTGAAGAAGCTAGGTCTGCCTTGAGAGTTGCTCAACGTATACTAAAATTGGCATTAGAAACTAAAGATCCACTAGATAGGGATAGGCTATTTAGAGAGGCCTTTGACTCGCTTTTCCATGGTGCAAGAATAGCTACTATGACCTATTTGTCGACGGAAGTTGCTAGATGGAGTTTGTTAAAGAGGATGCTACCAGAACCCTATAATAAGCAGTTTAGAGAATTCATCGACATACTACATATAAAATACTTCTATAATGGAGAATATCCCAAAGATAAGACTGAGGAAGAATTCAATAAATGGTATAGAAGGATTGGAGACTTCATTAATAATTTAGAACGTGAAACTAAGAAGAAGCAGTAATCGAGAATAAAACACTTATGCTTTCTAAATCTCTGATACCCAGTATTTAGGTTTGAGGGGTGTAGGTATAGGGCGGGAACCTTAGATTGTAGCTTTCTATACCTCTCAACACTATGAGATAGGCTGAAGCTATGTGTCCATCTAAGCCGTATTTTTCGTAACTCCATCGTGCATCTTGAAGTGGGTTGAGCGGTGTTAAGAGAGGGTTTATAGAGATTCCATGTAAGATTCCTAAGCCTATAATTCTCCAGATACATTAATAAGATAGGAATAATCTCCATACAAGGTCGATAATACTAAGGTCATTATCATAGCTTAGGGATAAACGCCTAGGGAAGATAATGCTATAAAGCTGTTAAATGTGCGGGTTAGAGCGAGGTTGTAGGAATATATGGTAGGAAGGAGTTTTAAGTATAGATTTTACTATTTCCTACTATGTGGTTAGAATAAGGGTTCTGAGGAAGATTGGGCCGGAAGGGCAGATAGTTATACCGAAAATCATGAGGGAGTATTTAGGTGTTAAGCCTGGGGATACGGTTATATTAGAGGTTAGAGAGGGAGATAGTTATAGTTCCTGGGAGAGGTCCAAGAGATTTGTTGAAGACTTCTGTTCTGTTGTTAAGGATAAGCTTGCCGAAGAAATCGATTTAGATAGGCTGGTAGAAAGAGAGGTTGAGGAGAGGTTTGCTTTACGTTGATTCAAACATACTCCTATACCCAGCCATCTATAAGCCTAAGACTGTAAGGGGGATGAGACCAATGATTTACCTCTGATAAGC
>CAZHBK010000104.1:1476-2493 GCA_964530465.1 uncultured Nitrososphaeria archaeon
GGATGCTGAGTATTTTTTGTGGATAGTTGGGTGGGTTTTATTTTCTTGTAATGCAATGGTTCTAACTGGCGGTAGAGTTTAGGGTAGTCTGTTGTTGTTCGTGGTAGGCTGGCTAGAGACTTTGTGGATAGAATTGAGATAGATGTTGAGAAGCTTGGAGAAGCCCGTTATAAAAGAAACTAGAATACCTGTATCTTAATTATTAAATTATTAGCTAGTGGATCGAGGCTTGAGGAGGTAATTAAGGAGTATCCGGAACTTAGTTTGGAGGATATTAGGGCAGCCTTATTATATGCTGCTAGGCTGACTCAGAGAGAAACTCTATTGTTACTTGGGGGTGATGCTGAATTTTCTCATTGATGAAAACTTACTATTCTTACTTGTTGAATTCCTTAGAAAGAAGGTTTTTCAAGTTTATAGAGTTAGTGGTGTAGGCTTAATATAAGGTTTTCGTTAAATATGTTAAGTGGATGGTTATATGGGTTCAGTAATTGTCAATGTTAAGTTGAGGGGTAAGGGTGAGGTTGTAGTTAAGGCTTTAGTTAATACAGGGTTTTATGGAGATATAATTACGAGGCCTAAGATTGTAGAGAATGTAGGTGTCGACTTTCGTTATGAGAGGGATAGAAGGCTTCCCGATGGAAGAATTGTTAGGGTTAAGTATGGTATAGGGGAGATAGAGCTCTTCAATAAAGTTACTGGCGGAGATATTGAGGTTTGGGAAGAGTTGAAATTACCGGAGGGAGTTGACGCATTACTTGGAGTAACCGCTCTTGAAAAGCTAGGTTATAAAGTAAATCCGAGAACTGGAAAACTAGAGGAAGTAGAGCTATATTTAATCTAATAAATCTTATATAGGGGTGGTCGTCTAAGGCTTTATGCCTTAGGTTCATCCCATCTCCCAGCATATCCCCCTAGGCATGGCAGCCGTGCATACTTGGTTGTAGCATGGTCAGCCTACCTAGAAAGATATGCCTCACCCTCTGCCAACGCTTCACCGAGCTCCTCGGAATAAAA
>CAZHBK010000104.1:2503-5211 GCA_964530465.1 uncultured Nitrososphaeria archaeon
AAACTAGAGGAAGTAGAGCTATATTTAATCTAAGTAAATCTTATATAAGGGTAGAGTTAATGAATATCAAGCTACCAATCGATACTATTTCTCAGCCTCAGCACCAGTTCATACATTATTTGAATATTTTAAAAATAGTGAATTGCCACTGAAATATTAGATAGTATATTCTATATTAGCTGGAGAGCTTAGAATGAGAGTTGTATAGGGAGTTGAAGTAGTTTAAGCTATCATATAGCTATCTCCTCCTAAGCTCCTTAAGTATCTACATCAGTAGCTTATCCACTTCAATTACAGCTCATTTTCCTATTAGTTAAATTTCAATATTATCCTACTTATTTTTAGGAATATGAATAAGAAATGTAATCTTCTTTTTGACTTAGATGGCTCTGGTAAGACTACATCAGCTAGATCTCTCCTGAAAATATTTATCATCTAATAATATACATGTTTGAGTTTCACGGTTACGCGGCACTCATACACTTAAATCTATATTAGCTGGATTTATCTCAAAATTCAAAGTATTTCGGGGTTTTGAGGCATAAGAACTCTGTGAAGGGATGGCTAGCGATAGTGCTAGTGGCGGACACGCTATTAGTTAGCATTGGTTATAAGAAGCCAGAGAGCTACAATGAGAGGAGTGCTCTCGAGGATTTAGAAGCAATGTAAAATGCCTGTGATAGTAGATATTTTTGAATAACTTGGTTGCTAGAGATACATCGTTGAGATCGCTATCGTGGTTCAAAGATGATTGTCTTAGGAAAAACATTATTTTCAGAGTTAAATAACAAAGATAAATAATGATTTAAATTAAAGACACTCCTAAAATTTCAATATGAATTTAGAAGTGCGGTTTTTGGTAGGAAAACTTAATATATGTTAATACCATATCATACTTAGTAGTAAGATGAGAGTGAAAAAAATAAGTATAAGTTTACCCGATAATCTCTTGAAAATTCTGGATGACTACTCTAAGAAGGAGGGAATATCAAGGAGTAAGGCTATTTCCCGGATATTATCAATCTACTTTAAGGATGAATTGGCTATTGGGGAGGGTAAATATCCTACTGTTCTATGGAAATTAGAGTTAATGGGTGGGTTAAAGCTAAGGTCTCCCCGCCGTGTAGGTAGGAGGTTTGCTGGTGAGTGGAGAGTTGAAGAGTTTTAAATATAAATATTATGAAGATGGATATGATGAGAATGGAGAGAAGATCCCTGACATCCCTATCTTATACATTAAAGTTGAGACCGATAGGGGTAGGGCTACAGGTCCAGCTATTATAGATACAGGTTTTGATGGTGGCATATATCCCAATATACCTATCATAAGGATATTTAGAGGTCTTAAGCCGGTTAAGATTAAAAGATTGGAGAATCCATTGTATGGACCCATATCCTGTGAAGTTTATAGGGCAAAGACTAGTATAATCAAAATTAAGTCTAAAGAACTAGTAGATATAGGTTATGTAAATGTTTACATACCGACGGAACCAGATTTTATATCCGATGAAGTGTTAGTTGGTAGAGAGGTGTTGAATAAAATTAAAATCTGTCTAGACGGTAGTTGGGTGGAGGTAGTTGAGATAGGCTCCTCCTTAATTGACAGATGGAAATATTATCAATTATAATGGTAAACCTCGACAAGAGACTTTATAATTTCTTGGTTACCGCTTAATAGTTCAGCCCCATCCAGTCTATCTCATCCCAAATAATATCTATTAATCTTTGAAGAAGATACTTGTAACTATTTAAGAGCTCTCTAATATCGTAACCGTGTGTTTATTTTATAGCTATAGCTAAAGAGTTCGTACAAGCTTCTCCTGCGGACTTTCTCCTCATAATTTATTACAACGGTCTCTCTTCTATATCCTTATAATATTCCGATTGTGTTTGTGTGTTTTTAAAGTCTAATCATGTCTTTAAATATCCTGATGAGTCGCCTTGATTTATAGTGGAGGGTTGTTGGTTTAAGTTTATGTAGAGGATATTTCTGATAAGAAATCCTTACTCTGAATTATTTTAATTCCCTTATATTCTTTAAGTGATAGTAGATCTTTATCTCCCGTAACTATATATTTACATTTTCCATAATATGCGCATTCAATAATTTTAATATCTTCTTTATCTCTAAGTCTAAGAATTTCCTCTTTAAGTTTTTTAGGTTTTATTAACTTTGATATTTGCTTTAATCTAAAGATATATGATTCTACTATCTCCTCATCTATATTAAACTTCTCAATTAAAACTCTTCTAAGTTCAGCAATTATGGCAGGTGAAATTACTAAAATAAATCTCCCTTTTAAGGCTAACTTTAGTATTTCTCTTTCAACTCCCTCATAGAAAAATGCGGAAACTAATATATTTGTATCTAAAACTACTCTATGCAATGCTCTTTCTGACCTCTTTTATAGCCTTAATGATCTGCTCTTTAGTTATTCCTTTATCTCTAGAGAACTTGCTTCCATATTCAAATATCTCATCCCATGTAGGTATTTTCACTTTTTTAAGGATCATTAAATCCTTACTGGAATACACAATTAAATAATCACCCTCATTAATTCCCAATTTTTCTCTAATAGCCTTCGGTATAGTTACCTGTCCCTTCCTAGTAACCTTAACTAAAGATATTTTCATGTTAAAAATGGTAGTACTTTCCTACTTATATATTTTAATAAGACATTGAGAAGATAAATTTTTAGCTGTAAAAG
>CAZHBK010000105.1:0-5152 GCA_964530465.1 uncultured Nitrososphaeria archaeon
CAGTAAGTAGTTTATATGTGAATTCTCTATCATCTTTAAATACATCAGCTTCTATCTTCGGGAATACGTAGAAGGCTCCTTTAGGCATGTAACATGTGAAAACTCCAGTCTCTAATAATCTCTTATACATTAATTCAGCCCTCCTCTTAAACTTCATATTCATCTCCTCTATATGATCTTGAGGACCTCTTAATGCTGCTATAGCTCCATATTGAGCTAGTGTATTCACGCATAACCTTAATCTAACTAGCTTTAATAATAGATCCATACATCTACCTAGATTCTCTCCAGATGGATCATGAAGGTATAAGTATCCGACTCTCCATCCAGTCATGAGATATGCTTTTGAGAATCCATTTAGTACGAATACTGGTACGTCTTTAGATATTGATGCTGGAGATATAAATCTAGCATTATCTGAGAATATATTCTTACTATATATCTCGTCTGAGACTATTGGGATATTATATTCTCCAGCTATATCTATAATACCCCTAATAACCTTCTCCCTATATACTGCTCCAGTAGGATTGTTAGGATTGACTATTACTATGAATTTAGTCTTCTCACTTATCTTCCTCCTAATATCATCTACATCAGGCTCCCAACCCTCCTCCTCAATAGTATTATACTCTATAGCTTTAGCATGTAGTACCTTAGGCTGGTTTAAATATATTGGATATGCTGGTGACGGAATGAGTAATTCATCTCCGGGCTCTAATAGAATTCTAGATACTAAATGTGCTGCTTCGGCTGCACCATGGGTTATTACTATATTAGCTGGATCTACATCAATATTATTAGTCTTCTTCTCATGTTCTGCAATAGCCTCTCTAAGCTCTTCCAAACCTTGCGACTCAGAATAGTAATTCTTATTCTCTAATGCTGCTTTATACATGGCTTCAATAATATGGTCTGGTGTTTTAAAATCAAATTTTAATGGATCACCAACATTTAGCCAGATGATATCCATACCCTTCTTCTTAAGTTTATTAGCGAGTGGTATGAAATCTCTAATCGCATATTCAACATTATCTAAATCGGATACAAATCTAATCCTCATGATAATATCATCTCACTATGATAATTCAATATTACATGTGATTTAATATAAGCATTAGCTATTTATATATACTCATTTAAATAGCTATCTCAATCTATCGAAAAAGATATTTTTACCTTTAGCTGACAGCGGAATTCCAAGTATGTAGTCTGCATCAATTAATCCAAGCTCTTTAATAGCATATCCGATTGAAATCATAATCCTATTATCTACATTATGAATTGATGCCGTTTTAACCGCTGAACCTACAGCAATACCTAGGTTTACAATACTCATGAATGCATCTATATCGAGGTCTGACGGTGCCTTCAATTTAAATAATGCTCTCTTAGCACCTATTATAACTACTGCATCTGAATTCCTAACTGAATCAGCATCTCTAATTAGGAAACTACCGTATTTCTCAGCCAACTCCTCCATTTTACTGGCAATCTCCTCGATCTCCTCTCTTGAAGATATAACTGCAACAGTTATATTATCAATACCCTTAGCTTTAGGAGCTGTCTTAGCAGATATAGCCATCAACTCAGCGACTCTTAAAACTCCATTCTTAATGAGAGTTGATTCATCTATCATAGATAGTAGTATTGCAATCCACGCTAATATTATTTAACTTAGGGATTTAGGCTTTGTAGGCTCACATATGATATCTACTACTATAGGCTTCCTACTCTTGAATATACTTGATGCTACAGATTCTAAATCATCATATCTAGAAACCCTATATGACTCTAATCCAAATGATTCTGCAATTTTAGAGAAATCGGCATAACCTAGCTTATATGTTAATTCAATACCTAAGTCATACCTACTTAGATATCTTAACATTCCATACTCACTATCATTTAAGATGAATACTTTAACTGGAATCTCATAATATGATATCGTCTGTAACTCCATAATACTCATCATCATCGATCCATCGCCAACAATCGATATTGCATTTGAGTTTGAAGCATACGATGCCCCTACCGCTGCTGGGAGTGAGTATCCTATTGCTCCAAACGTACCTACATAGAGGTATCTAACTCTATTGTTTAATCCAATTATATCCCTAGCCCATACTTCATTACCACCAGCATCAGTTGTAACTATCGAATCCATAGGAATATATTCATTTAATATCTTTAATACACGTCCTTGATGTAATCCGTGGTTTGAAGTAGTATGTCTATCTAATTCATTATGAATATTATTAATCCATTTATTCATTAAATCAACCCAATCGATACTGAATTCCTTAGATTCAATACCACTATCGATAATTGCATTTAATACTATAGGTAGGTATCCCGCTATAGTAAGGGATTTCTCACCCATTGCAACCTTGAATATATCGACCTCCACATTCCTAAAATCAATATGAATATCCATACCAGGTAATATGTGGATTATATTTACGTCGTTTGAAGCTAGCTTCATGATATGGTTATACTCTGGAGTATTCCTCCTAATACCCATGAATATAATTGAATCAGCTTCTCTAACTAGCTCTTTAGATACTGGATGTATGAGGTACATCTTCTCGATATATCCGGCAAAATACTCGCTATCTTGAGGTATAAAACCTAGGGATGAAGGCTGGGAGATTACAGGCGATTTAATAGCATTAATGAATTTAATTACATCATCTCGATGATCAGCATATGATGCTTCGGGACCTAATATAGTTAATATCTTACCCTTAAGGAATCTGCCTATAATCTTACTGAGTATGGGTTGCTCTCTTATATATGGTATTGTTTTAAATCTATCAAGTGGTTTATACTCGGATTTCCTACCTAGTAATGCATATGGTATTGATAGATGTATTGAACCCCTCCTACCAGATAAAGCATGATGATATGCAAGGCCAACTACTTCACATATATCATCTGATTCATTAACTAAATGATTTGACTTGCATAATGGTTTTGAAGCCTTAACTAATGCATCATAACTATCTAAGCCGTGAAATTCAAACATACTGTGTTCAGATACATCTCCAGATATTACAATTACTGGATTTGATAATACTAGTGAGTGCGCTATACTGGATAATGCATTGAGAAAACCTGGTCCCGCAGTGACTATAGCTACTGAAGCCCTACCAGATACTCTAGAGTATCCATCAGCCATATATACTGCATTAGATTCATGTCTTGTGATAATAGGCTTGACTCTACTATCCATATACTTAAATACATGATATATGTGGGTTCCAGGTAATGCAAATACTATATTAATGCCTAAATCACGTAATGCATCTACTATAACCTCAGCTACAGTAACTTCAGACATCCAATACACCAATTACTAGATTTAACAATTGTTATTTATCTTAGAAGATATTAATTGATATTTAGCTATGCATCTCCCAGAATGGATTTATAAACCATCTAAAGAAGATAATCTCTTAAATTTCTGGCTAGCTCTAATTAGATATACATATAAGGGTTACTCAGATAATAAATTACTCCGTGATTTGGGAGACTACAATCATATATTATTCATCTTATTAGATGGCGCGGGATATACATTTATCGCTAATGTGTATAAGGATTTAGAGCTACCTAAACCCTACATGGTAGATACGTTATACCCGCCTACTACAGCATCCATACTAACATCGTTATCGACGGGATATACACCTGGTAGGCATGGATTACTTGAATGGAATCTCTATATTCCAGATATAGATATGCTTATTGAAACCTTAATGTTTAGACCCTATGGTTTTAGACATGTAGATATGCTATATGATATAGGATATAAGCCTAGGATTCTATTTAGAGGTGGTGGAAGGATATTTAGGAAATTGAAGTCTAAGAATGTGCTTGTTAAATCGTTTGTAAGGGGGTATTTAATTGATACATGCTATTCAAGATATACGTTATCATCTTCTGAGAGGATAGCTTATATTAATGTATCTGATTTAAGCCTTAGGATAGCTAGAGAGTTAGTTAATGATAGGAGTAAGAGATCATTCTACTATGTATATATTGAAGCATTAGATTCAATAGCTCATAAATATGGATATTTAACTGAAGAATCGATACTAGATTTAAAGTATACCATTAAGATCTTTAGAGATGTATTCGAGAGAATTCCGGAAGATGTGACTCGGGATACATTATTGATAATAGTGGCAGATCATGGATTGAATACAGTTGATCCAAATAGCATTATCTACTTGGATAAAGTAGTTAAGGGAATATCTAGGTATATTAGGAGGGATTCAAATAATATCCCTCTAGTATCTGGAAGCCCTAGAAACGTGTATATTCATGTTAGAGATGGATATGTAGATAAAGTACTTAAATTACTAGATGCACATATTAGAGATAAAGCATTAATATTATCTAAGGATGAATTCTTAAAGCTAGATATCTTAAATGAAGTTAGTAGAGATACATATAAGAGACTTGGAGATGTTATAATACTGCCAAAACCTAATATCGGAATATGGTATATACATCTCAAAGGTAGGATAATTAAGATTAAGGGTCTGCATGGAGGTCTATCGTATGATGAAGTTAAAATACCTCTTATAATAACCTATCTAAATGACTTCATCAAGTCTTAACTAGCTATATCAAACTCCTTCATTAAGTCACCCAGTATAAGTGTTAAAACATAGAATAATACTGGTGATAATACTATTGAAGAGATTATCGATGGTATTAAAACTATTAGGTTAGAGATGTTTAGTAATTCGAGAGCTAAATCAAAGCCGAGCTTAGATATTGTAATTAACCCAGCAATGATGACTAATATCACAGACATTACTAATTCCTCAAGCATATATAGTCCGGATGGAGCCTGTCTTATAATCCTTCTCTTAGAAGCAAAGTATGAAACTGCGGTTAATACTAGGAATGATGATAGTATTGTTATTGGAAGTAGTGCGATTGGAAGGATTAATCTTATACTCTGACTCGTGAATATTGAATCGATTATAGCTATAATTAGATATATTTCAATAAAATATACCGAGTATTTAATCATCAGTGCTTGTGCCACTGGTTTCATATCAATAGAGTATACTCTATATATCCAGTATGACATTAAATCTGAACTTAAAGTAGCAGATACTACACTGCTAAATAC
>CAZHBK010000106.1:0-5139 GCA_964530465.1 uncultured Nitrososphaeria archaeon
ATTTGATGTTATCGAATCGGCCATTGCTTTAGCCGTGTAATTACCAGCTACAGTAAACGTGTAGGCAAACGTGGTCTTGCCATCAGCTCCCGTTGGTGGCAAAGCCACCTCTAAACCATCTATTGTAAGCGTAACCACTATACCGCTCATTGCCTGGTCATATTGATCATAGCAGACAGCTGTAAACGTCACAGTGCCATTAACCTCAACAATTGTCGGCTGAGCAGACAACTCTATCTTAGCTAGTCTTGGCGGTGGTGGAGGCAACATCACAGTTATGGTCTTAGACGCATAGACATCTCTTGGCGGGTAGTAGACCATTACTTTATGGTCACCAGCCTCAGTAAACGTAACAGTAAAAGCGAACTCACCATTCTCATCAGTCACATACCTAGCATAAAACTCACCATCAACGTAAACCTCAACCTGCTTATCCGATATTGGATTACCGAAACCATCAGTACACTTAGCTGTGAATAGCACCGTAGAATTCACATAAACCTCAGTAGCATTAGCTGTAAGCTCAATATTGTAAATGTCGCCTACAGGCTTGACCTTAACGGTTATAGTTATTCTTTGAGACTCCACATTTTGGGCTAAAGCCCAAACGGTGTATGTGCCTGCTTTCGTAAATCTATAGGTGTATGCGGTCTTGCCGTCAGAGCCCGTAGGATCCATTAATACTACATAGCCATTGATGTGGAGCTCAGGTCTTATTCCAGCTATTGGTGAGCCAGCTTCATCGCGACAAGTCACTGTGAACTTCACACTGTCTCCTTCATATATCGTCGTTGCTGAAGCAGTTAATGCAACACTTCCAACTTTCACGACAAGCTCAAAAGTGTGAGATCCTGTATCTCCCTCCTCTTGCTCGGTAACCTCAATTGTGTAAGTGCCAGTTGGGTAGTCACTTGGAATCTTTATGTATAGGTGATAAACGCCATTCTGATAGGTAGCATCTTCATCATCTATCGGTATAGGCGTATAGCCTTGTGGGGGCGTTATGGTCCCTATGAAGCTTGCTTGGACTGGTTGCGTGCCGTTTAGTATTTGTATGCAAATGTGAACGATGTCACCTGGACTATAAGGCCCTCCTTCAACCCATATCTTAACTGTGTAGGCGTGTACTGCACATGAGAAAAGCGTTATCGTTGCTACTGTGAGAATTAGCGCTATCATCAAGTTCCTTGATTTTAGAGACATGTATTGCACCTTCAAGTCACCCTAACACCTTGAAGAAAAGTTTAATGTTTTTCCTAAAAAAATTTAAGGTTAAAGAAATGTGAAGGTTATGGAGTAATCTGGAAGAATGTCGTGATTGATTCTGCAAGCTCTGTTGCAGGCATTGTTATCTTGTCCCAGACCATTACCTTAACCTCGTATGTTGCATAGTCGTAGTCGGCCGTGCTTATGCCCCACATTAAGGTTGTTGTTCCAGCCTTTAGCTCAACAGCTGGGAATATAGCTATATCGACTGGCTCTCTATAGCCTTCAACGATCTTTGAAACTCTGACTATCACATAGCCCTTGATCGTATCGTTTGTGGCTATTGTTATGTTCACGTAGACCATAACGCCTCTTCTGAATGATGTTTGTTCTACGTATCTTGTTCCATCAAACATCATTGTCGTGACTTTGGTTATGTTGGCCGGTCTTCTTGCTACTATGAATTCACATGTGACATTTGCTATTGGGCCGAAGTTCTCGTTATCATCTGTTGACATGTTAGCTGGTGCTATTATTGTCCATGTGCCGAACGGTGCTGTTGATGATATTGTCCATTCAGCTGTATAGGCATTTGCCTCGTCACTCCAGCCTGCTATCAACTCTGCAACTTGTTCTCCATCTGGGTTGAGTATCACTAGCTTGACATGGCCCGTCTCTATTACTGGTGTTCCATCTAGATATGTCATGTTGGCGTAGATCTTTACCGTCTCTCCGCGTATGTACTGGTGCTTGTCTGTCCATATTGTGACGTTTAGTGGTGATGGATCTACCCATATTGTTGTCTGACCTGAACCGCTATTCTCGTAGACGTCAGCTGCGTCGATTCTAATTGTCCAGTACACGTCCTTGGGGTCTGTTACGCCTATCTTGTATGTCCCAACCCAAGCATTCATTGATGAGTTAAAGAGCATCATTATCTTGCGTTCAAATCCTGCTGTGTCATTGTATAATGTTGCGTTTACATATCCTGATGGCATTACTGTGCCATCAGGATAGGCTATTCTAGCATAGACGTGAATGACATCAGTTCTGAAGTATCTTGGCCTGTCAGTCCATGCTGTTATTGCTAGGTTGCATGGATTGACCGTGAATGTCCGTGTTGAACTTACACCAGTATTGTCATATGGATCTATTGCGAAGACTACTACTGACCATGTTCCGCTTGGCTCGCTGTAGTCTATTGTTATCTCTGTTGTCCATACTCCTTGTTCTCTATCATATGTCATTGGGTATGACTTGACGTCACCTGTTGGTGTAGTAACTCTTGCTAGAACTGTGCCTGATGTCATTTCATAGCTAGTTGGCCCTGTTATCGTTGCGTTAATTGCTAGTGTTTGGCCTCTGGCTATGCTTGTTGACGACAATGATACGTTTACGCTTAGCTCATCGTAAAGCTCAACTGTAAACTCTGTCTCACCTTTGCCTTTATTGCCTTTACCATCATCAATTGTGACTACGGCTTTGTATAGGCCTGTGGGCATATTGCTTGTTAGACTTGCCGTGTAGCTGGCTCTTCCACTTGTTAGAGTTATTGTAGTCATAAAGCTTGAGCCGTTTGGATACGCTATCATTAGGTTTGCTGTGCCATTGTAGAGTGCACCTGATGCATATGTAGCTGTAATGCTGAGTTGAAGCGTATCAAATCTGCTATAAGTCTCCTTGAGAGTTGTGACTTCAACACTTATGCTACCTGAAACTTCAACTGTTACTTCTGCTTCACCTGTGTTAGGTTCAAGTGCATTGTCTGATGCCTTGACCGTTATTGTCCATGGACCGAGAGGAGCGTCAGCTGGAATTGTGTATCTGTAGTACCATACTTCTGCGTTTTCATCGTATGTGAGGTATGCTAACGAGCCATCAGGTAGTGTTACTGTGACTGTTCCTTCGGTCATGCTCGTTCCATCTGGATAGGCAATTGTGACGTTAATCCATACTTCATCGCCGCGCATTACTACTGTTGATGGTAATGGCTGAATTATGTTTACGTCAAGGCTTACAGGCTCGACTGTGAAGTATGCTTGAGCGAAGCCGAAGTTGTTGGCATCATCTAGTGCTGTGACATTTACGATCCATAAGCCGCTGGCGTTTGTGTAATTGATCATCACGCTTCCAATCCATGATAACTCCTCTGCATAGGCTAAGGGCACGACCACGCATTCGCCTGTTGGTGCTATGACTATGGCTCCAACCGTGCCTTCAGTTAGCTCAGTGCCATTAGCATAGTAGACGTCGGCTGTTATGGTGATCATTTGGCCTCTAGCAACCGTTGTTGGCGTTAAGATAACAGCTACATCAATTACATCAGTTACGTGAATTTCAGTTGAGTTGCAGCCGTAATTGCCATCTTTCTCAGCCTCAAACATTACTAGAAGATCTCCAACTGGCCATTCGCCTACTTGTATTGATGCTCTATATACGCCATCGCCTTGATCTATTAACGAAACTGTTCCAACTCCGCTTATTATTGCTCTGACAGTTGCACCTTCAACAGGCTGGCCATGGTCGTAGACCTCAACTTCAAGTGTTAGGTTGCTACCGTAATTGAAGACATCGCCATATGTAGGCTCGACTATAACAATGCTGTATTCAGCGTCTACTCCAACGACTACTGAGCTTGAGCCTGTATTAGCTTCAACAGCATTGTCAGATGCCTTGACGGTTATTGTCCATGGACCTTCAAGTGCATCTTCTGGAACTGTGTATCTGTAGTACCATACGCCGGATGAGTCATCGTAACTGAGTGTTGCCAATGTGCCATCTGGCAGTGTAGCTGTAACAGTTCCTTCAGTCATGCTCGTTCCATCTGGATATGTGACGGTAGCGTTAATCCAGACAACTTCACCACGGTTAATTGATGTTCCAGCGCTTGGTGATGTTATTTCAACATTGAGCTCTATGGGCTCAACTTCAATTGACATGATTGGCGAGTCATAGGCATTACCAGCTGAATCTCTGAACACCACCCAGACTTGCCATAAGCCTGATTCGCTCGAGTAGCCAAATGTGTACTCAGCAATCCATGATTCTCCAGCCCATGTTAATGGCACTGTCGATGTCTGGCCTGATGGTGACCTCAGATTGACCTCAGCTGTTATTGATGGCTGCTCACCGCTTATGGCCGTTCCATTAGCGTACCTAGCGCTTGTGACTTCGACTTTGACTGCTTTACCTCTCTTAATTGTTGTTGCGTTAATTGTCCAAGTCGCGTAGATTTCATCTGAAACTGTTATTTCAGTTGTTGCTTCACCTCTACAGCCACTCTTCTCAGCTACAAACTTGACGCTTAGTTCTTTAACTGGCCAGCTTGAAGCCTGAACTTCAGTTGTATAGACTCCTGCAGTAGTTCCAGGTGTTAATGTGAACTCCATATCATCGACATATACTGTGACTGTAGCTCCTGTAACCGGCTGGCCTGTGGCATTGAGCACTCTGCATGTGAAGTTAATGGTTTGTCCTAGGTTAACCGTGTCACCATATGAAGGCTTGATTATCTCGACTGTGAGCGTATCGGTTATGCCGACAGTTAATGAGGCTGATCCAGCATTAGGCTCAACAGCATTATCTGAAGCATTAACAGTAATTGTCCATGTCCCAACGAGGTCACTGCTTCCAATCTGGTAGTCGTAGTACCAAACTCCAGTAGCTTCATTATACTCTAGAGGTGCTACAGCTCCGCTTGGCAGTGATACATTGACCATTCCGATAGTGTCATTTAGCAATGAGCCGTCTGGATATGTGACCTTGACTCTTATTGGCACAACCTCTCCTCTATTGAAGAGGGCTCCTGCACTTGGTGATTGAATCTCTACTGTGAGCGTTACTGGTGTAACCGTGAATGTTGCTGTTGCATATCCAAAGTTGTTGTATGAATCCTCAGCTGTGACATTGACCATGTACATGCCGGTCATGTTG
>CAZHBK010000107.1:0-5094 GCA_964530465.1 uncultured Nitrososphaeria archaeon
TGCATCATTAAGGAAGAGAGTTGAGGAATTAGCCAGTAGAGCTGGTATTAAACTTGAGGATGAAATCGATATTTTAAATTGGACATGGTATATCAATCTATCACTACTTGAGGATTGGGCTAGAGAGCATAAGATTAAATTGGTATATGATACATTTGAAAGCTCAGATGAAGCATTAGCTAAGATTAAGGCTGGATCACCACCATATGATTTAGCAGTTATATCTGATGTAGATGTCGGAGAATTAGCTGAAGGAGGATATTTGAGAGAGATTGATGTTAGTAAAATACCTAATTTCGAATTAATACCTGATGAATTTAAAGGATTATACTTCGATCCAGAGAATAAATACTCTGTGATATATAGCTATGGTACTGTTGGATTGGCAACTAATACTAAATATACAGATGGAGAAGCAGCAGATGAATGGGCTGATATATTCGATGTTGAGAATCCAGATAGTATGATTAGAAGATATCCCAAGAAAGTAACATTGCTCACAACATCAGACGATGTAATAAGCCATGCATTATTATACTTAGGTTTAGATCCTAATACATGTGAAGAAAAAGATCTTAAGAAGGCAATAGACTTACTATTGAAGGTTAAGCCATATCTATATGGATTAAAGAGTACCGAAGCATACATGAAGGAGTTACCAGCAGGAGAATATTATATATCACAGAGTTGGAGTGGCGATATAGCAGGTATAATTTATAATTCAGATGAACGTAAGGTGTTAATGGGTGTAGCACATCCAGAGATTAAATATAAAGTACCTAAGGAGGGTGCTAATTTCTGGTGTGATAATTTCGTAATGCCTAAAACTGCGAAGCATATTAATGCAGCATATGCATTTATAAACTGGTTCTTAGATCCTGTTATAGCAGCTATAAATACAATGACAATTAAATACCCATACCCAACTGGAGAGAAATATGTTCCAGAATCACTTAGGAAGGATCCAGTAATATTCGTTCCTAAGGAGCTTAGGAAGAAATGCTTTATGTACACACCTAGATCTCCGAAATGTAGAGAATTATGGAAGAAATACTGGACTATATTCGTATCAGGTTAAATTTTAAAATTAGAATGCATACCTCTCTTCTAATTTCTTTCTGATCATATCGCGTAGAAAAATTTATATGTAAATTTAATTCATCATTAGGTGTGCTATATGAGTGAAGAAGAGAGGAGTCAGCTGGTAAGAATTCTAGATTATATTAGGGCAAGTAAGAAACTTAAAATAACATTATTTCTGGCTCCATCAATTCTAATAATAGGAATATGGTTTTATATGCCATTCCTTGTATGCTTCTTAATCAGTACTAATACATTAGTTCAGAAAGTTTATACTTGGATATTCACATTTAAAGTCTCATTTGAGAATTATATTGATCTGATATCGTATCCTACATTCATACCTATATTTAAGAGGTCATTATACTACGGGATCGTTACTACGTTAGGCTCTATAATCATAAGTTATCCAGCAGCATACTATGTAGGACAGAAAGTCTCTAGAAGGTATAGAAATACATTAATGTTCTTATTCATGCTACCATTCTGGGTTAACTTCTTAATTAGAATATATGCTATGAAGTTTGTTCTTGCGGAACATGGACTTATAAATACATTCTTAGAGATGATTGGAATTATAAAGAGGCCAATTCCCTTCCTAGGAACTGATTTAGGAGTGTTAATCACTATGATCTACGACTACTATATATTCATGTTCCTACCGTTATGTGCTACTATAGAGAAGATTGATAAGGAGTTACTTGAGGCTGCAGCAACACTAGGTGCCTCACCAGTTAAGACATTTTTAAAGGTAACATTACCTCTATCAATGCCTGGAATATTAGCAGGTACGATACTAGTATTCACTCCAGCAATTGGAGAATTCGTAATACCTATTCTCGTAGGTGGCATCCATACATATACATTAGGTAATCTAATTGAAGAACTCGCATTAGAAATTCATAGCTGGGAGTTAGGTGCTACGGCTGGGATTATATTCGTAGCTATAGTAACTGCGATGACGTATGCATATATTAAGCTCTTAGGAGGTGAGATTAAAATCTACTGAGGTGGTTAATATGAAGCTTGTAGATGCATTCTTAAAATACTTTACATACCTCCTCATGGCATTTACATACCTACCTATCGCCGTAGTCATAGTATTTTCATTCAATAGTTCTAGAACAAGTCTAACATTTCAAGGATTTACATTAGATAATTATATTAACTTAATCTCAGATACTAGAGTCTGGATCGCATGGTATAATTCAGTATGGATTGCCATAGTCGTAATGGTTATCTCATTAATATGTGGGTTCTTAATGGCTTATGCAGTAGTGAGATATAGTTTTAGAGGTAAGGATATAATTGATATATTTGCATTAATACCGATAATAATACCAGAGATAGTAGAAGCGTTAACATTACTACTAACATTTGTAATGTTAAAGATTCCATTAAGTCCATTAACGATAATAATAGGCCATCTAGTATGGGATATTGGATATGTATATGTCGTCTTAAAATCAGCTCTAGCAATGTATAAGAAGGAGTATGAGGAGGCTGCATGGACTATGGGTGCCGATGAACTACAGACGTTTACAAAGGTAACGATTCCTATCTTGATGCCTTCAATACTATCGGCAGGTTTAATAGCATTCCTAATGAGTTATGATGATTTCATAAAGACATACTTCACTAAGCCCGCAGGATTTGAAATATTACCTGTATATATCTTCACACAAGCAGCTAGAAGAGGATACTCATTAACATTAAATGCACTTGCATCTCTAGTTACAATTGTAGCGCTTATATTTGCATATATTAGAATTAAGTTGATGGGAGGTGAGTAATTTGGTATATGCTGTTGAAGTTGAGAATATTACTAAAAGGTTTGGATCTGTAGTAGCTGTTAAAAATGTATCCTTTAAAGTTAAAGAAAATGAATTCTTCAGCTTATTAGGTCCTAGTGGCTCAGGTAAGACTACTATATTAAGGGTAATTGCAGGATTGGAGGAGCCAGATGAGGGTAGGGTTAAACTTAGAGGTAAGGATGTAACTAATGTACCTACTCATAAGAGGAATATAGGAATGGTATTTCAGCATCTAGCATTATTCCCGCATTTAAACGTGTATGAGAATATAGCATTCGGACTTAGAATGAGAAAGTATCCAGAGGATGAAATTAAGAGAAAGGTTAAAGAAATACTTGAAATGGTTGAATTACCTGGATTTGAAAATAGGAGAATTAATCAATTGAGTGGTGGACAGCAACAGAGAGTGGCATTAGCAAGAGCGTTAGTATATGAACCAGATGTAGTCTTGTTGGATGAGCCATTAGGTGCTTTAGATCTTAAAATTAGACAACACATGATGGTTGAATTAAAAAAGCTTCAGAGGAAAGTTGGAATTACATTTATCTATGTAACACATGATCAGAGTGAAGCAATGGTTATGTCTGATAGAATAGCAGTAATTAATAATGGTGAGATTCAACAGATAGATACACCATATAATATCTATATGCGGCCTGCAAATAGATTCGTCGCTAAATTCATAGGTGAGGCAATAAACTTCATTGAGGGAGAGTATAGAGCGGGGGGATATCTAGATACAGATTTAGGTCAGCTTAAGGTCCCAGTAAGAGATGAATTAGATGGTAAGAAAGTTACATATGCTATAAGACCGGAGAAGTTTAAGATTGGTGAAGCAGCAGATCCAAACTTTGAGAATAAGCTAGCTGGTATAGTATCACTAGCTATGTTTAGAGGCTCATTCATTGAGTATAGAGTAAAGCTAACTAATGGTCAGGAGGTAATAGTATTTGAGCCATATCTATCACCGGCACAGAAGATATATCAAGCAGGAGATCAAGTAGTAATTAGCTGGCATAGAGATGCAGGAGTACTACTAGAGTTTTAAACCTCTAACTTATATGCGTAAATTCTACCACCAGTCTCAATATAAGCATTCAATACATCTATAATATCAGAATTATACAACTCGGGTCTTTTAAAAGCAATAAATTGAAGCCTATGGAAGAAGCTCTTTTTAAGCATCATAATACCTGTAAATACATACTCTAAGCTATGATCATATTTCTTATTTAAACCTCCGACGATTCTACCCCTCTTAAACCTAACGTATATCGGTTCTTTAAGATAGCTTGAACCATAACGCAGACTCGAACACTTAGAGACGATCATGGAGTTAGAGGTAAACTCACTATAGAATATATCGATAATATCTACTAGATCTTTAGAGAGGATACCGATATCAGAGATAACTAAAACCCTCTCCCTCGATGATATAAATATATTAGATGATATTAAATCTCCACCACTAGAACCAGTTGCCTCCTTAAGTATAACCATTATGTTATATCTATTCATAACGTCTAGAACATTTCTAACAATCGATTTATTAACATAAGGCGTTATAAGGATAAAGACGTTAAATCCCTTCTCAATAAATTCTCCGAAACACACTTTAAATATACTCTCTTCAAACACTCTAATGCATGCCGGATCTAAAATTAAGACTTTCTTAATCTTCATATGCCGGCAACCATATCAGATGGAAGACTATATATAATAGATGAAATAGACTCATATAATCAAATGGTAGTAGATATTAATGTAAATAATATAGATAGTTAAAATAACATCGAACTACATCAATTAAGTATAAAGTGTAGTAAAAGAGATGGGTAAAATATATGATGGAATCGCTGAAGTCGAACGTAAGCCTTGAGCTTCTAGTTTTTAAACTAGAGGACAAAAAGGAGACTGTCATAAAATATTCGAATATAGAGGGTTTAGAGAAATTATAGAGTTTAATAGAGATATATAGTATTTAACTACTTGAATGATTTAGACATTCCCCTATGCTAAGAGAATTAGTTGAAAAGCTAATCGAATGTGAATAAACCTCTCTTTTATGTAAAGGAATAGGTAGACTAGCCATATCTAAAAAGATATTGAGATAATAGCCCATCGATTTATCCAATTATCGGAGGTACATATTATGGACGGAGCTTAAAAGATTGCGAGTTTGAAGATACACGTATAAGAG
>CAZHBK010000108.1:0-4063 GCA_964530465.1 uncultured Nitrososphaeria archaeon
GTTGGTACAGGATCTACATATATTGTCCTTGATCCTGGAATTATTCGCGAGCTAGACGTACCCACACCTGTATTAAGCGTTTATGCTCTTGAAACTTTAGGACTCAAGGTAAATCCGAGAACGGGGGAACTTGAAGAAATATCTCCGGAGGGAGGGTATTTGTTGTAAAAATGATAAAAGCTGTTGATTTATTATTGTTCATAGCATATCAGTAAGGAGAGGTACTAGTCTGTGGGCAAACCTAAGGGAAGTTAAGAGTTATCTATAGCAGAGTAATGAAGAAGAATCAGATTAAAGACTATATAGCGAATGTTTTTAAAACCTAAGATTATATATTGGCATTTTAATTGATATTGATAAGCTAATACTAAATACCTGCGGTTTTAAATATGTCAATTCTTTCTCATTAATGAGTTGAAATGCCTCATGAGTTCTGTCGTTATGCATATTTATCGTATATTAAAGAGTCTGTTCTATGAAGACTGAGTATTCAATTACTAGGCTATCCCTTATTCTTAAAGATCACTTATAGCATATTTTATCGATTTTTAGAACATTTATCAAGTATGATAGCTATAATGTTCTTTTAGCGGAAGCCTATTAATTCTAGCAATATTTAATTTTATTTTAAATGATTTTCTATAGTCCTCCTCGTGGAATTAGTTTAATTTGAATTGTGATGGTTTAATGAATTAAATGTCTTTGCATATTATTGATAATTGGTGTGTAGTTAATGGATAGAAATAAGTTAAAGGCTGAGATATTGAGGTTGCTGAAGGAGGATGAGGAATTTAGGTATGCTGTAGCTGGTTTAATAGGTTTGGAGGAGATACTTAAGAGACTTGATCGACATGAGAGGGAGCTTATTAAACTTAGAGAGGATATGAATAAGGGTTTTGAGCTTGTTAATAGGCATATTTCAGCTTTAGGAGCTAGATGGGGGTTATTAGCTGAGGAGTCGTTTAGAACTGGAGTTAAAGGCTTGATTGAGAAGTATTTTGGAGGTAGGGTTGAGAGGTGGACTTACTATGATAGGGAGGGATTTATATTTGGCTTCCCAAGTGTAGTTGAGGTGGATCTTATAATTAGGGATAGAGAGCATATACTCGTTGAAGTTAAATCGAGTATTTCTAGAGCGGATGTATTTGAATTATGGAGGATTGGACAGCTTTATGAAAAGCTTAAGTCTGTAAAACCTAAGTTAGCTATAGTATCTCCATATGTAGAGAGTAAAGCTAGAGAGACTGCGGAGAAATTAGGGATAGAAATCTATACCGCTATCATATAGTTAACTCTTTAAGCCATCTAAAACTAGGAGATTGAATTTCTTCTTTCACTTATATACTCTGTTTCTCTTAATTTCATACCCTAGACTATTGATAAACTCTTCAGCTATCCTACACCATTTACTGAATTCCTCCTCAACTCTATCTTCTAGATAATTTCCATTGTAGAAGTATTCTATAGGGAACCTTGTGTCAAATATATAACTACTTATCCCTACTTTTCATTCTATCTGAAAATCTCTTGTACGTTACGGGAGTATAATGAGATACTCTAATTACGGAAATAATTTGCGGAGATTTTGGTAAGTATGCTTTTCCAAGAATATGGTATATAATTCAGAATATCAAAGGTTTTAGAATATCTATTCCCAAGATTATCAGTAAATTATTCATTTAATGAAGGTTGTATGTATAAGAGATATCTAGATGAGTCTAAAGAAGGCTATACAACAATAATTCACGTTATAGCAAAACTTACTGGTGGATGATATTTTTATTGTCAAGGATCTTCATTATTAACTTAAGCCATTTAAGCACGGTAAGCTTATTTATGTGATTGGTCATATAGATGTTTAGGTGTTTGTATGCCTAAGCGTACTACTGTAATATTAGATGATGATGTTTATGAGAAGCTTGTTAGAGAGAGTATAAAGAGGTATGGGACTACTAGAGCCTTATCGAAGGTATTGAATGAATTGCTTAGGGAAAGTCTTAATGCAAAACATGAATTACTTCAATTAATATATTCTGAAAAGATTACTGAAGTTAGTACTGAAGAGTTTGAGAAATTTCGTAGAGAGTTAAGTAGAAGGTTTGAAGAGAGATGATTATCGATACAACATACTTACTGCCTCTAGCTAGAATACGTATAAAAACAGATCTTCTTAAAGCAATAGCTGAGAATAAGTTAAAAGAGAAAATTGATTTCAGCGATTTAAAAATAAGCTTAATATCTATATTTGAACTTCAGGCAAAAGCCTCGAAATTAAATATACCTCCGAAGTATGTAGCGAAAGCTATAAACGTAGTGTTTAAGATATTTAACGTAATACCCTTCTACAGAGAGGATATTATCGATAAAGCACATGAATTCCACAATCTTTTAGGCGACTACATAGATTCAATAATTTTAGCTACAGCAATAGTTTTAAGAGAAGATTTGGTTACTGAAGATAGATTAATTAACTCATTAAAGAATCGTATAGAAGAATCATATAAGATAAGAGTACTGAGTTATAACGATTTAATTAATTAAAATAGCATGTAGCATGAAGCTGCTAATATTACTAATGGCTTTAATGTAAGTCTTAATTTATGGATGCTGGATTCGGGCTTACTATAAGACAGGTATTGTTTGAAATTAATTATTAGTGGTTACTAAGTCATTAGATTCTAAGTGGCTCATCGTAGTAACTGTTTAAGTGTCTCTTACAAAGTTGAGTACATCTAACTAGGGTAATATCACTATATCTGGATTAAGAGAATTAATAATCGTTAAGAAGGAGCTAAGATTATATAAATCTCTTATAATACAGACCTTAAGTGAAAATTGAAGAATTGAAAAGAATATAAATGATGTATTTCATATTTACTTTCGCTTTTAAGTCTGTCTCCTTACTCCTTTAATTTGGTATATAACCATATGGAATATGCTAGAGGTAAATTTAATAGCTGAATGATTTAAGGCTAAGCAATACTAGTTATATAGCTTTATGTTGTTTTTCCTAGTAACTTAGCGATCGATGTAGGTTTTTCTTACTCGACCCTCGTAATTACGGAAGCATCTATGGATTCTTTATGGATTACACAATTTAGATATGCTTATGGAACATGAATTTATGTGTTAGCTACGTGTCTTGATACGGTAGTGAAAATTTACCCTTATTAGAGATTTTTCACCTTATCCATCTCGTTTTTATCTCTTTAATTTTGTAGAAGTGTTCGTCGTCTGTAATTACTGTTAGATTTAGTAATTTAGCTGTAGCTGCTATTATTGAATCTGCCATTGGAATCTTATATTTACTTCTAATCTCTGCAGCTTCAATTGCTATTTTAGGATCTACATTTATTACTTTAAAATCTCTAGCCATAACTGTGGTTCTTAATTTAGCGGTTTCTCTTCCTTCCTTCTCAAAAGATAGCTTGTATACCTCATGTATCGTTATTACAGATATAAATCTCTTACTCTTCATTAGTAAATCCTTCATGATTTTCTGAATTTCCGTGTTCTTCGTATAGAAGTATTCTATAAAGAACCTTGTATCAAATATATAGCTACTCATCCTCACTCCTCATTCTATCTAAAATTTTCTTTAACTCATCTGGATCTAAATCTTTCGATCCTGAACCAGCTAGATCGAATATCGAGGTTAAAGGTTCTATAATAATCCTATTACCTTCAAGTTTAATATTGAGCTTTCTTCCCTCTACTAATTTAAGCTTTCTCCTAATCTCTACAGGTATTGTTATCTGCCCCCTCCTACCCATGACAATTTCCATCAAAATCACCTATATACTTCATATATAAGTAGGAATTTAAAAATTTCCTACTTTAGGAAGATAGGAAGTATGGTAATTCTGTCGAGAGTTTTAAGGATGCATTACTCGGTATGATGGATGTAAATAGAAAGTATGAGTCTATGCTCTCCTCTCCCCTCGAATATAGGGAGGATATTCGATTAATAAAGCTTCATAGGTAAGTCTATAGACTCAGATAAACATATAAATAAAATTTTATCATGCTCGTGATTTTGGAAGAACCTTGGATAATCTAGAAA
>CAZHBK010000108.1:4073-5011 GCA_964530465.1 uncultured Nitrososphaeria archaeon
ATAATTATAGTAATTCTTCTCTTGCTCATAATTATCTTAATTATCTTAAGCTCTATATCACGCTATCGATGTAAGTTTTTCTCGTAATTACATAATAATTTATTGCCGTTAAGAATTTCTTAACTTCCTTCCCCATTATTATACTCTAACCAATTAATGCTCCCTTGGATTATAGCGGTATTTATAATTGCTTTCTCACTATTCTCGACCTTCTTGAGCATTCTTTCAGAAATCTCATAACCTTCTTTAGGAGATTCTATAAGAACATATATAAATGCGTTAGCGTCAACAAATCTTATTTTTTAAAGCAGAAACGAGATAACCGAATAATTGTGATAAACTTATAAATGTGGAATTCCATAAGCTTATATCCCGTGGGGGGTTTATTTGAAAGCTATCCGTGAATATAAAGGCTATCTTTACATATATCCTTATGCTGGCGATGATTTCTTTATTCACAAAAGAAAAATTACTTTGAGACATCCACATAGTAAGGATGAAGAGAGGAGGTTTATTGAGGAGCTAAGCTTGATTCATAGGGAAGCTGTGTTTGAAGGGAATGGTGTGAGTATCAACTCACTCTTAGCAGAATTTGAAGGTAGGTTTGTTAGAGTTTTAGTAAGGAGTGATGGAATTGAAATTAAAGTCTTAGAGTAAGGTTAAATTACCTTAAGTCTTCATAATAGCTATCTTAATCCCTATTTGGTATTACGATTCTGGTGAAGATCCTCCCATCTATAGATACTATATAGGATATAGAATACTTCTATATGGAAGACTCTATGTAGATACTTGAAATCGCATACTCTAGAATGTAATTTTATGATGCATATTATTGAGATACTTAATTCTTTATATTAAGATATTTAAGGAATTATAATGCCATTCAACAAGCTCCTAGAGTGCTAGCTGGTCTTAATACTATCAATCAGATATTG
>CAZHBK010000109.1:0-4974 GCA_964530465.1 uncultured Nitrososphaeria archaeon
ACTAGAATTAAGCATATAATTGTATTTCGAAACTTCTGTTAAATAGTAATACTATTAATAATAATAAAGTATAGAGTAAAAATAAGTTATTAGATGAAAGATATTCATCTTACAGCTAACTTCATGATTAATTGACGCATTGTAATACTAAAACTAATTACTCGATTTCTATTCTGATTTTACTAAGTAATTTAGATATATAACTTATGCTGAATTCTTTACCTCCAGTTATTCCCGTGGGTCTCCATATCATTATTGCAATTAACATGCCTGCGTAAATAAGTTCGACTAATCCATAAAGACGTAGTCCCTCTTCAATAGGCTTCAATGCATATGAGATTATTGTAATCAACGAAGCACCAATGATACAACCTGTTATCGTTCCAGCTCCTCCAACTATTAGCATAATAACTATTAAAAATGTTAATCCAAACGAGAAATCGTATGGGTTGATATTTGTCGTTAAATGAGCATATAATGCACCGGCTATTCCTTGGAAGAAGGCTGAAAGAACAAAGGAAAATAATTTAAACTTTGTTATATTTATTCCCATAGCTGAAGCAGCGATTTCATCTTCCCTTATTGCGAGCATCGCTCTACCATAAGAGGAGTGAAGTAATATCCATGTGACATATATAAGAATAAGAACCCAACCATATACCCACCATAAATTAGTATATACTGGAATGGCGCTTATTCCTAAAGCTCCCTTTGTGATATCTTTTAAGCTGATAAATACTGTCTCAACAATTACCATGAAACCTAAAGTTAATACAGCTAAATAATGTCCTCTAACTCTTAATGCTGGTAAACCTACCGGTATTGCAATTAAAGCTGCTATTAACCCACCCATTAGAACAGCGGGTAGGAATGGCCAATGATAATTAGGGCCTCCTAATATCGGTGGTAGAAGAGGTAGTTTATATAGCTTTCTCATTGGTACGGGATATGTAAGTAGAACACTTACATACGCACCTATAGCTGCAAAACCAGCATGACCTAAGTTGAATATTCCTGTATATCCATTAGTTAAATTTAAACTCAGTGTAAGTAATATGTAGATTCCGAGTAAATTAAGGATGAATACTATATAGTTGCTCAAGACTGATGGTGCTATACCTAAAAATATGAAGAATACAGCTAGACCGATTAAAGTAGAGGCTAATTTCTTAATTGTTTCTTTATTCATACTTTAACTACCTCCTTCTCTCCAAGCAATCCATAGGGTCTGAAAATTAGCATTATTATAAGAAGACCAAAGACTACAGCATTCCTATATGATGACAAACCCGGTGGAAGTAAACCCACACTTAACATCTCACTAATACCAAGTATATAACCGCCTAACATTGATCCCAATACACTTCCTAATCCGCCAATAACGACGGCTACAAATGCTTTAACACCAATCATAAAACCAATATTATATTGAATTGATGAATATTTAGTAGCCCACATAAAGCCTGTAAAAGCTGCAATAGCAGTGCCTGCGATAAAAGCGAATAATATTACTCTCTCTACGTCTATTCCCATCATCTTAGCAACATCTATATTCTCCGCGGTTGCTCTCATCGCTATACCTAATTTCGTTTTTCTTATAAACAATTCAAATCCAATAGTTATCGCTATTGATGATGCTATAGTAAATATATCTATCAATGATACAGTCACACCACCAATATTATACCTAATATAGAAGATTTCAGGAGCATGGAATGCATAGCTCTGAGGGGAGAATGCTAATTTTGCTGAATTCTCAATAAAGATGTATATTCCTAGGCTTGTAATAAGTAGTGCTAACTCTTCCTTACCCTTAACCTTTCTAAAACCAACAACATCATATATAACTCCTAATGCACCACCTAATAGAACCGTAATAATTAATGCAGCCCAAAGAGGTACTCCATATATGTTTAAAAGGAAATATAATGCGAAAGCTCCCAACATTACAAATGCTCCATGTGCGAAATTAATTAACCTAAGTATACCGTAGACTATAGTCATACCTAATGCTAAAAGCGCATACATACTTCCTAGAACTAATCCATTGACAATTTGCTGCATAATATATGATAATGGCACCATAATATCACCCTCCTAAATATGCCTTCTTTATCTCCTCTAATTTAATCACCTTATCCGGCTCACCCTCCATAATTATATGACCATTTTCAAGGACATACACGTAGTTGACTATTTTTTGAAGAATTAACGCATTCTGTTCTACAAGTAAGATAGTTACTCCCTCTTGATTGATCTTCTTAATTGCATCATATATCTTCTTGATTACAAAGGGAGCTAATCCAAGAGAAGGTTCATCCATGAGCAGAAGCTTTGGATTTGTGATAAGAGCTCTTCCAATAGCTACCATTTGCTGCTCACCACCACTTAAAGTACCTGCAATCTGATCCTCTCTCTCCTTTAGTAGTGGAAATAACTTATATACGAACTTTAGATTCTCCTCAAATTCATCTTTATTAGAGAGAGTATAGGCGCCCATAAGTAGATTTTCTTTGACGGTTAGTTTATAAAATAATTGCCTCCCTTCAGGACATATTGAGATGCCCATTCTAACTCGCTTATGAGGAGGTAATCTACTAATATCCTTGCCATTATATATTATTTTTCCACTCTTAATTGGAACTAACCCAATTATTGATTTTAATGTTGTAGTTTTTCCGGCTCCATTTGCTCCTATTAAAGCAGTTATACTTCCTTTTTCAACATTTAAACTTATATCCCATAATGCTCTAATTCCACCATAGTATACAGATACACTTTCTAACTTAAGCATATTCACCACCTAGATATACTTTAATTACCTCAGGATCTTCTCTCACTTTTTTAGGAGGGCCTTCACATATTAACTTGCCGTGATTTAGTACTTGAATGTATTCGCATAATCCCATTACAAACGGCATTCTATGTTCGATGATAAACATCGTTAATGAATGCTCTCTAGCTAGGTTTCTTAGAGTATTTTCTAATTCTTCAGCTTCACTAGGATTCATTCCAGCGGATGGCTCATCAAGTAGGATTAATTTAGGCTTCATCGCTAATGCACGAGCAATCTCAACTTTCTTTTGAAT
The DNA here is from genome assembly GCA_964530465.1 of uncultured Nitrososphaeria archaeon. Lineage (GTDB taxonomy): Archaea > Thermoproteota > Nitrososphaeria > Geothermarchaeales > JDFR-13 > CAZHBK01. Next base: position 3,090 of record CAZHBK010000109.1, read on the forward strand.
ACCATATGGCAGTTTACCAACCTTATCATTTTTATAATCTTCTAAGTCAAATCTCTGAAGAAGTTCTTCTATATATTCATCAATTTCTTTTTCTTTTTTAGCATACTTAGGTAATCTAAAGACTACATGATATAAAGAATAGCTATAATGAATATGCGAGCCCACTCTTATATTATCAATTACAGATAGGTTTTTAAATAACCTCAATGTCTGGAAGGTTCTAGCGATTCCATATTTAGCTATCTGATCAGGTCTCTTTCCAGTAATATCTACATTGTTAAAGATAATTCTACCAGAATCAGGTTTTAGAAATCCAGTAATTAAATTAAATATAGTTGTTTTCCCGGCACCATTAGGACCGATTAAACCATATATCCTCTCTCTTGGAAGATTTAATCTATAATTATTTACTGCTACTAAACCGCCAAATGATTTTGTTAAGCCTTCTATTTTTAAAAGAGACATTCTTCTTCCACCAGTTTTGTAATCCCATAAGATAGATATTTTACAAAAAACGATAATAAAATAAAAAGATATCGGTAATGAGAAAAAGCAGTAATAAAGGGAAATGTGTTTAGGCAGCTATTTCTGGTGGCGGTACGTATGAAGGCATAACCATCTTCAATAATTCAAATTTACCATTCTTAACTACTATTAAAGCAACACTCTTAGTTGGAACTCTATGACCAGGACTAAAACTGATGGTGCCTGTTACACCTTGGAAACCTTGAATGTGTTCTAAAGCCTCAGTTATTAATAATGGACTGTCTGATCCAGCTCTTCTAATCGCTTCAGCGAGAAGCATCATCGCATCATAACCTAATGCTGCAAATGCATTCTCTGGTGGATGGCCGAACATTTCAGTATATGCTTTAACAAATGCAACCATCTTAGGATCTTTACTCTCTAATGAAGTATGTGTTGTAAAGACAACACCTTCAGCATATTTACCTGCAACTTGAACTAATAGTGAAGTATCAAATCCATCTTCACCGAGTATTGGAATAGTCAACCCCGCCTCTCTAATTTGCTTTACAATTAGTCCACAGTTATCTGGTATAGCTCCAACATAGACGCCATCTGCTTCTGGATGAGCTTTTAGTCTTGCTATCAATGCTGAGAAGTCCTTATCTCCGGTTTCAAACGTATCAATATATAATACTTTACCTCCTAAATGTTCAAATGCATCTTTAAAGTAAGTAGTTACAGCTACACTAAAGTCACATTTGATATCCTGCCACACAACAACTTTCCTTAGTCCAAGATCCTTGTAGGCGTATTCTGCCATTGCTGCTGCTTGTACGTTATCTCCGAAGCATGCTAGGAAGGCTCCACATTTCTTTGGAATTAATGGATATGTAGCTCCTGGTGTAATGAATGGGATACCAGCAGCTTGCAGTATGGGACCTGCTGTTAATACCCAATGAGTATCACAATAACCTAGAACAGCACATACATTTTCAGCGACTAATCTATGTGCCGCTGCGACAGTTTCAGCTTCATCACCTTTGGTATCGATACATATTAATTGAATCTTTCTTCCACCTAATAAACCACCTTTTTCATTAATCTGCTTAGCAGCTAATTGAATTCCATTCCATGCGGGTCCGTCGATTGAAGCCCATGGACCTGTTAACCCCATTAATACACCAACCTTTATAGGCTTCTTCGGTTTCGGAGTGGGTGTTGGCGTTGGAGTGGGCTTTCCAAGTAGCTCAACTACCTTATTTAAAGTTTTTGATATTTCACTGGATGTGGTGGATATCTGACTAGCTAATTTATTCATTTGAGTAGTTAACCCAGCTATATACGCTATAGCAACACCAGAGACTATAATATTTACTACTACTAGGATTACTATCAAGAGTTCGGCTTTAGTTATCCC
>CAZHBK010000110.1:0-3997 GCA_964530465.1 uncultured Nitrososphaeria archaeon
AATACTTTACAAGTAGTACTTCTTTGTAGCTTATTATACTGCTTACTATACTATCCTAATATACTCATATGCTTTTTTACAAGGAGAAAAGGTATACTTAATTTCTTGATAATTCTTTCTGAATTCAGCTACTTCTTTTCTAACTTTTAATGGATCTTCTTTCTTAATTAATACCTTCTCAAAAAATGACGCTATTATTTCCATTTCATCAGGTCCCATACCTAATCTTACAACCTCCTGAACACCTAATCTTATTCCTCCCGGATTTTCAAAATGCAATCCTCTATCGGGATCATAAGGTAGTAAGTTCCTATTAACTATTATACCTGCTTTTTCTAGCTGTCTCTCTACATACCCTCCAAGACCGTATTTAGTTACATCTACCAATACTTGATGAGACTTCGTAAAACCCTTATTAATCCCTAATACGTCAAATCCTTTGTTATATAACGCCTCTGCTAATGCTTGAGCTGTTTTAATAACATCTTTAGCATATTGTCTCCCATACATTAACACTTCTAATGCAGCTATTGCTAAGGCTGCTAAAGTATTTAGATGATGATTACTAACTACTCCCGGAAAGACCGCTCTCTTGATCTTATCAGCATACTTATTAAATGAGACAATAGCTCCTCTTTGAGGACCGAAGAACGTTTTATGAGTTGACATAGTCATTACATCTGCACCCTCCTTTAACGGATGCTGGAACTGACCTCCCGCAATCAAACCAGCTACGTGAGCTGCATCATACGCTATGATAGCATTATATGACTTTAGAAAGTCGCTAAGCTCTTTTACAGGTTGTGGAAATAATATTGCACTTCCTCCAAACATTACGAGTTTTACATGCTTACCCTCTTTATCTAATCTCTTAAGCTTGCTAATTGTCTTATCTACATCTATATTTAAACTGTCATAATCATATTCGAAATATTCAACATTTAAACCATGAACTGCTCCTGCAGTACCTCCGAACTTCTTTTTACCCATTGATATATGTCCACCTTTAGCAATAGAAAGAGCCATCATAGTATCTCCAGGCTCGGTAAATGCTGTATAAACTGCTAGATTAGCTGTTACGCCACTTATAGGTCTTACATCTACAAATTCTGCATCATATATTCTCTTCATTAGCTCTATAGTAATCAGTTCTATTCTATCAATATACTCACATCCTGCGTATACTCTCTCGCCGGGCCAACCTTCAGCATATCTATGTCCTAAATCACTTAGTAAAACTTCTCTTACTGCAGGACTTGTAACATTTTCACTTGCTATTAATGGAATAGATTCTGAGAACAACTTGTTGTGACTTATAATCATGTTTCTAATTGTTTCATATGATATATCTATATCATGCATGTAAAACACCTCAATTATTAAATTTAGTATGCAGGCTATTTATGCTCCATATTTTTTATTAACTTTCTATACTCCTCGGCTGTAAGTAAGTTTTTAACCTCACTTAAATTTGCTATTCTAATTTTTACAAGCCATCCATCTCCATATGGCGATTTATTAATTAACTCAGGAGAATCTATAAGTGATTCATTGACATCAATAATGTTACCACTAACTGGAGCATATACTTCAGCTACGGACTTCACGGATTCTAATTCCATAAAAGCCTCTCCGGCCTTGACCCTTCGACCAATCTCAGGTAAATCAACGTAGACTATATCATGAAGCATATCTTGGGCATAGTCAGTAATACCGATAATGCCTATATCACCTTCAATTCTCAACCACTCATGTGTTTTAGTGTAATATAGGTCATTCGGTATTTCGTAATTCCTCTTCATACTCTCACACTGATATATGCAATAGTAAGAAAGAGCATATATAGTTTTACCCTATACAATCTTTGGCTTAAATAATTAAGATTAAGATATCCTTTATAAGACAGATATCCTCTTAGAGACTTTTAAAAATGAAAGAAAATCCCTTTAAGAATATCCTAAGAAAGTAAAAGCTAAGATAGATAATCTTTAGGGAAAGCCTAACTAAAAAGACTTAAAGGAGTACTATTTAAATAACTCTTTTTTATCATGCGTAACTATTCTAATCTTAATTTTCTTAATATCCTTCTCTAATGGTTTTCTGCAAGATCTGCAAGTCGATAATGTCTCTAAAACCTTAGATAGTGAGAAGATTCTACCGTTATGATAAAAAACCGTTCCACACCGTGAACACTTTATTACGATCGGCATGCATTAAAAATGAAATTAAACTTTATTATTATTTTTTATGTAACTTTAAATGCATGATAGCTATTAATATAGGTAAATAGGTAATATAGATTTGCCTCAGTGTAATGATGCTATAATTTAGTACTAGATAAGTGTGAGAGGAATGATATATAGAAACATACTTCGTAAGATACTTACACAATTTTTAGACGAACTTGAATTTAAGCTAAATAAAATTTTGAGGAAACATTCATCGCTAAGCATAGGAAATATAGTTATATTTAGTATAATTGTAGTATTCTTATTCTTAATAAGTGGTGGTATAGCATCTATTGCAACAGGCCAGCCTGCAACGATTATCATTACTGGATTTTCCTCTCAACAGACAGTTGTAGAGTTCTTCACTTATTTCATAATTCACATTTTCTATCTGATAAGTCTATATCTAATATATGACTCTCTTAGAAAAACTAGAATCGACTATCACTCTTTAGCTTTTGGAATGGTGATCTTTATAATTTTCTTCTTAGCGGAGCTATATATCATCTTATTTGCTAAAGGTGCGGCCTTGTAAGTTAGAATATCTAAAATTAAGGCTAAACATAGACGATAGCCTTAACTTAGAGGGGCATGACATAATAATTACTCAGCCTCTTTAAGTTAACTATTACTTGAGGATGTATTTGTATGTTTCTTTAGATTACTAATAAAGAATATATGAAGCTGCCTTATTCCTTGTCTTTTCTCTATACTATCATTCACTTTTAGAAGTCTTGGTTGTATTAGTAACTTACTTAAGCTGGTAAAAGATCAGCTGATTGTTTGAATTTGAAAAATGGAATATATTAGTAGCTATATCTTTTATCACACTTAATAATCTTAGCTTACCTAACTCATCCAGAGGCATCATTGTATTTATGAATATGTAGATATCCTTAATGAAGCTGGTTTTATGAAGTATGTTTTTCAATTCGTAGAGGATTAATAATGGATCATACTGATATATTCTTGTCATTCGATAAGGTATCTGAAAAAATAAGGTATGGATTACTATAGCACTTTTCTTGCTTAATTCACCCTTATTACCAATAAGTTCAAAGAATTCTTTGCTGAGATTTCGTGAGAATGATAATTTATGAAGAATCTTGGAAAAACTGGATAGACTGAAAACCTTAAACAAATATGTATGTTCTATAACATCGTCCGAAAGGTTTAGAAAGAACTGAGGTGTTAATAAATTATTTAAATCCATAAGTAATACTAGATAGTCACGCTTTGTAAGGCTAGTTAATAAATCACCTATAAATTCTAGCTGAGCTGGATGGAAATCTCCGATGAAAAATACATATTTAAAGTGATTATCTTTCTGTGATAATTGACTTAATAATGTATGTTTGTCGACTAACTTATAGCTCATATCGCTCTCTATCGATATTATTAAAGAATTTCTCCATAATATTATAAATGTTTGTGTTTAAAGTCAAAGAGGTAAAATCAAGAACGGATTAATCTTAGGATCTCAGCTATAAAGAAATATGTCAAGTGAGATATTTAATTGCTTCATCAACATTACTAAGTACAATTGCATGATTAAGTATATAGTTAAACCATTCTGGGAGTAGCATTTTAACATAGCGACTTAAGAATCTCCTCTCAAGAATAAATATATTTATACGCTTTCTACCGTACCTAACTATTCTTCCAATCGATTGGATCATATAGATTACTGCCGGACTTAGATAAGCATATATATATCTTTTCTTTCTATCATAGTATTTAAATAGATATTGAGCTAAGAGATCATTCAT
>CAZHBK010000110.1:4007-4968 GCA_964530465.1 uncultured Nitrososphaeria archaeon
AAGGGAAGGAGAGGTAATCCAAATATTATTAAGTTTGATATATTCTGTGGGATCTCGATACCTTCACTATACTTGCTTCTCTGTGATGAAATGTAAATTACCTCGTAGTTATATATTTTTGGAATTGATTTGATATTAGACTCACTGAATATATCGCACAGTATGTTTGAGGCTTGCTTTAAATAATTTAACTGACTTAGGGACGGCCTTAAGAATTCTTTGCTGAAATCTGTTAATTCTATATTAGGTGTCGAGATATTTATTAGATTACCTGACTCTATAAAGGTTGCTATTAACCTCTTTACTTCATTTGATAGAAATCTTGCTAATTCAATAGAAGCCGTAAAGACTATGGTCGGTCCATATTTACTTACGATCTTAAGAATGTCCCTGGCAATTCTCTCGATATATGTAATTGACCTCTCGATAAATTTAGAGGTATAGTCCTTTAAAATTATTAGCCTAATATTCAGACTCTTTAGATACTCTCTTTGAACATCCTTAATTATTTTACATCTGCTATTATAACTATACTCATCTAACATTTTCTTTATAAAATGCTGTAGTGGTGATATAGTAGCGGAAATAAAGAGTATTGATTTAAATCCTCTATGAATGTTAGGCAAACTGTTAATTTCATTAACTGGTATAAGGTATAGAGTGTTACCAATGTTATGTATCATTGCATATTGATAATTATTTAAAAGCGCTCTTATGAAATTAATTAGCTCTTCAATATACTCTATATTATTGAGGATATTTATATTACTGGTAAGATTAGATGAGATGTATTGATTAATGTCATATAATTCACTATAACTGAATATATCTTTAATTAAAATCCTTCTGTAATCACTATTATGCTCAAAAAATAACTTCTGATAGAATAGCTTTAAGTAGTTAGTCAAAATTTCTAAATTTTCTGATGAGTTATGTATAGAACGCTTATACTCAGTTAATT
>CAZHBK010000111.1:0-4929 GCA_964530465.1 uncultured Nitrososphaeria archaeon
GAGGAATATATAAGTGGGTAGTTTATAATCCTGACCATTCTGTAAAAGCGTTCGGAACTTACATAACTGAGGAAGATGTACCTCTACAGTATCGCGATTCCTACGAGCTCCTCGGTCCATTCTATACCTCACCGACAAACCCCAATACCGATAACGAAGACGGAAACGATGATGAGAACTTCAACCCATGCGGAAATGATTTAGATGGAGATGGAATTCCGGAGGGAGAGGACGAATATCCAACGCTGAGCGATGGAGATAACGATTATCTGGAAGACGGGAAGGAAGAGGCTTACGGAAAGTACAAATGAAAGCGGTGCTAATGAAACTATCTTCCCCTATAATTTTGAAATGCTTTTGGGAATTACTATAGGAATTCTCATTCCTATAATCGCAGGTGTATGGCTATGGAGAAGAAAAAGTGATTCGGGAAAATTTAGAAAACCTCCGAAATTTACTTATATTTTGCTATGTTTTTCGGTGTGATGACTCTGAGCTGTGCCGAAAAGAAGGTTCTGAAGTATCTGGCCACCGTCGGGGAATGCGCTGAGGAAGATATGTATAATAAGGTGGCCAAGGCGGATGAGGTAAGGGCTGCGGTTTCCTGGCTGAAGATAAAGGGAATGGTTGAGGTTGAAGAAAATATTGAGGAAATTCTCCTTCCGGGAAGAAACGCCCTATTGTATGTGGAGGAGGGGCTTCCGGAGTACAGTGCGGTGAAAATTCTCAGAGAGCATGGCTGGAAGGTACCTATAAGAGAGATAAAGAAATCCTTAGGAAAAGATGCGGGCGTGGCTATAGGAAAACTCCGCGAACTCGGATGCAGGATAGAGGATAGAATTATCCGCTGCGATAAGCCCGAGGTTGTGGAGAGGGAAATAGAAGAGAGGATGAGAGCCCTGCGGGATTTTGTTGAAGGCAAAAAAATTGATGGAAAATATCTGGAAGAATTTGCTGGAAGAAAGGGTTTCGTGGAAAGGAAAAAGAAGACCGTAAGAAAAATAAGAATAACGGAATCCGGTATAAAGGAGGCAGAGAAAATAAAAGAAATCAAGGAAGAAATTACTATTCTTACACCAGAACTTATAAAGACTGGAAAATGGAGAGATTACGATTTCAGAAGGTATGATGTAACTCTGTATGCCCCCGAAATCTACATTGGAAGATATCATCCGCTCACAATCTTAAAAAACAAGATAAGAGAAATTTTTCTCTCCATGGGGTTTGAGGAAATTGAGGACTTTTATGTTCAAACCGCTTTTTGGGACATGGATGCCCTTTTCATGCCGCAGGACCATCCCGCCAGAGATATGCAGGATTCTCTGTATGTCGGAAGCGGGGAAATAGATGAACTCGGAAGGAAATACCTCAAAAATGTGAAGAAGATTCACGAGGAGAAATGGCACGGGGTTTGGAGTGAAGATGAGGCGAGAAAATTAATGCTCAGAACGCACACAACTGTAAACACAATAAGGTATTTAGCCCGAAATAAAACACCGCCTATAAAGGTATTTTCCATAGGGAAGGTTTTCAGGCGCGAGAGCATAGATTCAACCCACCTTCCAGAATTCACGCAGATAGAGGGAATAGTTATGGAAGAGAATGCCTCTCTCTCTATGCTCTTCGGCATACTTAAAGAATTTTATAGAAAAATGGGTTTTGAAAAAATTCGTCTCCGCCCATCATATTTCCCCTATACTGAGCCCAGTTTGGAAGTTGAGGTGTTCTTCAACGGCAAATATTTAGAACTCGGAGGTGCCGGCATATTCAGACCTGAGGTTTTGGAACCGCTGGGGATGAAGTATCCCGTTCTTGCTTGGGGCTTAGGTTTGGAGAGATTGGCAATGATAATAATGGGTGTCAACGATATCAGAAACTTCTACATAAGCGATATTGATTTCCTGAGAAAAGTTAAGGAGGTAATTCTATGAGAACACCCATGCCTTTAATGATTATAGCACTTCTAATATCCTCTGGACCAATAATATATCTGTATTACCTAGGCGGGACATCTTTTATAAGCGAAATGAAATCATATAACAAGGAATATGATAATGCTATGAACGATTGCATTGAAGAAAAGGTGGAAAGCGATTGCTCGTATTTGAAGGAAAGGCTGAAAACAGTTATGGAGAAATATAGAAGTGATATGAAGTATTCTCTGGAAATGGCGTATAAAATAAAAAGTGGAGAAATCACTCCGCAGAAGGAATACGATATTTACTGGGCATATCCAAACTTTGTGGAAAATGTAAATATAACCGCCGTGCAGGGAATACTTGATGGCAGTTATGTTAATGATGAATATATCGCACTTGAGAATTCCCTGGACGATTTTGGGAAAAAAGCTCTTAGAGATTTTCTGAAAGAATTAAATAGCATGGAAATTATTCTTAACTACTCCTCCCCCTACACAAACGAGAGCATGTACTGGAAACTTGATACTATTCTAAATCAATCCGGTTTGCTTCTCCACGATTTCCTAATTTCAATTATGAATATCAGTGCGAAAAACATTCTGAGCAATTCTCTGACAAAATACTCTATATTAAGCGTTGATAATAATGAAACGATATTCCTCAGATGGATAGGGATAACAGTATCTCCGCAACCCCTGAATCCCCTGAGGAATTCCGTGACAGATTTATGGGTTATGTACGCTTCTCAGAACGGCTACTGGTACGAGGAAAACGATACCATATACATATCCATGAAATACGATGGGTTCGTAGCGAAATCTTCCGTAAATCCCGGCGATTTCAGAAAAATAGTAAGCGCTGAAAATCATAATTATGCCTTTGTGGTTTCGGGATACACCGTGCTCTTTAGCAATGATGTTGTTATGGAGGGAGAGAATGTAAGTGAGGACATAAAGCAGTGTGTGGCCAGATATGATTATACTGGTATGGTTAACTATGAAAACAAGGATTACTATATATCGGTGAAAACACTTTCAAATTATTGGAAAGTTGTTATCATGGAGGAAAAGAACAGAAACATTAGAATAGAGAATGTGAATATGCTTATGGAAGTTTCCGTGGAAAACTACAGGAGAAGTTTCTTCTTCGTTCTGGGAGGAAGTATAGTATTTTCCGAACTAATAGCTTTCCTCTACTTCTACTACGATACAACATTAAAGTTCAAGATTTACTCTAAGTTCCGCCGCCTCAGGAAGAGAAAGGTTTCTAAGTAGTTTCTTTGCTTCATCAACCATACCGAATTTTAGAGCGAGGGTTGCCACATTGTACCATGTCCACTCGTAATCTTTCTTAACTGAAAGTGCCTTTCTGTAATATTCCATTGCTTTTCCATATTTTCCAAAAATAACATATATTACCCCTATGTTGTTTAGAGCGCTTTTGTTTTCCGGCTCAATTTTCACACACTTTTTGAAGTACTTTAACGATTTTCTGTACTTCTTTTTCCTGTAATAAAGTTTTCCCAAATTAAAGTAAACATTGGGATTTTTTGGATTCTTCTGCATTGCTATTTTGTAGTATTTCTCCGCTTCATCGTATTTTCCGAGTTTCACGAGACACACACCGATATTATTCGCAGTAACATCGTCCATCTCTATTTTAGAGTAAATATTCAGGGCTTCTTCGTATTTTCCTTTACGAAAAAGTTCGTCCGCTTTCTCTCTCAACTCCCCAGTTTTTCCATGAACTTCAGACATTCGTCTTCCCTGCCGAGTATTGTGGCAACATCCGCCGCCATTCTGTACACATCTCCATATTTCCTGAGGGTCTCTTCTCTTCCCTCCACCTTCTCTATTTCTTCCACAACCTCAATCTCCTTTTTAAGGAAGTAGTAGGCTTCCTCCCACTTCTCTTCCCTCCAGTAGAAGAGGGCGAGGGATTCGTAAACATCCGCAATTCCGTGCATGTGGCCTTCTTTCTCAAGTATATCCAACGCCCTGTAAAAGTAGTCTATCGCTTCAATACTATCCGTGCTGTTTCCCAGATTAACATAGGTGGCCGCAACTGCCAAATCCTCTCCAATTCTCTCAAAAATCTGGAGAGCCTGTGTAAATTTTTCTCTAGCGGCGTCTCTCCTGCCCATATAGTAGTAAAGGGTTCCGAGTTCGCTCAGTATTATTCCCCTCTCCCTCTCATCCTCCTCCTTTTCCAGTCTCTCCTCCTCGCTGGATATATATGTCTTCAGTTTGTTTATGTAATTTTCCAGATAAACAACATCTTCCCTTATATTGCTCTTTAACTCATCGTTTGCTGTTTTTTCCGCATAGTTGCGTGCGGTTCTAAGATCCTCTAGTGCCATCGCTGGCATATGCTGAAAGTAGTTGGCCATTCCCCTTACCGCGTAGAGTGCGGCGAAATCCTCATCGCTCTCAGCAATTTCCAATCCTTCTGAAATTCTCTGCATAGCGTGGTCGAAATTCTGTCTCATTATGAGTTCCTTCGTTTCCTCAACTATATTTTTTATCTCCTCTTTTACCATACCTAACACCGACCAACTCAGCCAGTTCGTAAATTTCCCTATAGTATTCCTCACCCACACCATCATCCTCTATAAGTTTCAGGGCCTTTTCCACGGCTTTCATGGCCTCTTTCGTCCTGTTCATATCGTAAAGTATTCTTCCCATGGTGTACAGGGAAATAAGTTCACCGCTCCTGCTTCCACTTTCTCTGGCCAATTCGTACGCCTTCTTTACCCTCTCAAGCATCTTCTCTTCACTCTTTTCCAGAAAAGCAAGGGTGTTTATGGCTTCAATTATCGTTTCAAAATCTCCGGCCTTAGTAGCAAGAACTATGCTCTCATCTATCAATTCCCTGACCTTTCTCTCATTTTTCTCAAGTATAGCGTATTGCAACATATCCCTAGCAAGCGCCGAGAAATCGCCTACTTTGCTGTGCATATCCATAGCGTTTCTTACATATTTCAAGGCAATTTCGTCGTTATCCATGCACA
>CAZHBK010000112.1:0-4855 GCA_964530465.1 uncultured Nitrososphaeria archaeon
AGGTTCTTCCCCCCTAGCGATAACGAACCCCTTAGGTACTGGAACACTATACTTTTTGAAAATCTCCTTACCCTCATACTCCAATAAAAACATCCTAAAACACCCCACTACATTCACATTTTTACAAATTCATAAGTTAAAACTTAGTATATTCTCTATATGTAATAGTAAGTTGAGTAATAAACTTTCACAATGTAGTAGCGATGTATGACGCAGTAATAGTAATAGGTTATTACCTTAATATCCTCTCCTGAGTGATATTAGCTATGTCTATATGCATTCAATTACTAACACTATTTATTGCATCGTTAATTATAGTCTAAAGTTGAGGATCTTAATTCTCCTGATTATTACAACTAATTATCCTTCACTTCAGCGACTCTAATGTAAAATATGTCTTTGTTTCTCTAACACCTGGCATCTTACTCAAGACATTCAATACTTCAGCTGCTTTACTACCGTCAACCTCAATGATTAAATCAACATCTCCTGAAACTCTACTTACTTTACCAGTTACTAATTTAGATATCTTCTCATAAACTTCAAGTCTCTTTGCAGGATCTACTGAGACTAAGATATAAACTGGAGCTGTTAGATACCCTAGCAACATCATTCCTTTTTCAGTAATCTCTATAAACCCCCTACCAGTTCTAATATATCCTGCTTGAATAAGCGGTCTTAATTTAACGCTGAGAGCCTGCCTCGTTATATTTAACATTTTAGCTAACTCAGATTGCTTTATTGTAACGATATATACATACTCACCTTTAGCATTATTCTTAAGGAATTCTAATAACTTATATGTTGTTCGTGTTGGTCTAGGGAATATAGCCATCTCCTCAGATTTATTCTTTTTAACTTCTTTTTTACTTTCTTTCTCTTTCTCCAAGGACCCTCACCTAGTGCGGTATCTTTCCCAATAATAAGAATTTTTTAATCTATTAATAAATATTTTTTACTTAACTATTGAATTACTCATTATACTCATTAATCTATTAATCTTTGCTTCTTTCACCTTTATATTATTAATTATTTATACTTTATTCAGTTAAAACGCTCATCTCGGATTCTGAAAGATAACATCCTACTAGATATATGAGAAATATTTTAAACATTATTTAGATGGGAATACTTCTTTTTATTAAGACTTTAGGGGATTATATTTAAAGCATTCTTTAGTCAATGTAAGATAGTTACTATTGAGGTGTTTAAGTAGTGCTTGAGGGTAGAGTTAAGATCGGTGATGTAGGTAAGTATTTAGGTAAGGATGTTAAAATATTTGGATGGATAGAAGATAAGAGGATAATCGGACAGATAGCATTTCTCACACTTCGTGACTCCGACAGCAAGGTTCAAGTAACAGTTAGAAAGACAATGAGAAGATTATACGATATTGCGTTGACAGTACCTAGACAGAGTTGCGTAATGGTATGTGGTAGGGTAAACAAGTATGGAGATACAATTGAGATATTACCCACTGAGATTAAAGTACTTGCTGAAGCAGAACACCCTCTCCCCATCGATCCAACTGGAAGAGTTGCAGCATCATTACATAAGATAATTGAGAATAGGCCTTTAAGCCTTAGAATCCCACATATAAATGCAGTATTCAAATTAAGAGCAATCACAAAGCAATTAATTAGGGAATTCTTTATATCCAAAGGTTATATTGAGATAGATACACCTAAGATAATATCTACCGGAACTGAAGGAGGAGCAGACTTATTTAAGGTGGATTATTTTGGAAGAGAAGCATACTTAGCACAGAGTCCTCAATTATACAAAGAGCAACTTACAATAGCCCTTGAAGGTGTATTTGAAATTGCTCAGTTTTATAGAGCTGAGAAATCTCATACCAAGAAACATCTGACAGAATTTACCAGTGTAGATCTCGAAGTAGCATATGCAGATTATAATGATGTTATGAATATACTAGAGGAATTGATTAACTATATCCTAGAGGAATACCCAAAGCGTGGGAAAAGGTATCTTGAGATATTAAAATATACACCTCCACAACCTCCCGGGAAAATTGATAGGATAACCTACTCCGAAGCTTTAGAAATTATTAGAAGGAGTGGTATAGATATCAAGTGGGGTGAAGACTTAGATGCGACTGCTTTAGATACATTATCTAAAGTCAAGCATGGCTTCTACTTTATAATAGACTGGCCATGGGAAATAAAGCCTTTCTACATTATGAGAAAGGGAGATCTATCTTATTCATTCGACTTAATGTATAAGAAACTAGAGTTGGCTTCTGGAGGTACTAGGGAGCATAGATATATCGAATTGAAAAAGAATATTATCGAAAAAGGGCTTAATGTAGATTCGTTTAGAGATCACTTAAAATTCTATAAGTATGGCTTACCTCCACATGCAGGATTTGGACTAGGATTAGATAGATTGATGACGGTATTAACTGGCCGTGATAATATTAGAGAAGTAGTATTATATCCAAGAGATCCGGAGACTCTCACTCCATAAAAATTCCATAATATAGCTTTAAAGAGCCTGATATTTCTGACTCCATACTATATACGCTGATAGTGCTTCTCTAGATACACTCGGCCTAATACGTTTTAATGCTTCAAGTAAATCATTCATCGTTATTGGTCTTGGTTTTGAATTTAATTCATTAGCTAATCCACTCTCAAAAAATTCAGATACTACTTCTAGCTGTGCTGATTGACATATATCTCTAATATCACTAGCCGTATATCCCTCAGTCTTACTCGCAAGAAGATCATAATCTATGTCTGGCGTGGTATTAAGTTTACTTAAGAAGTATTTAAATAGCTTTATACGTGTCTGGTAATCTGGTAAGGGGATGTAAATTCTCTTCTGAAATCTTCTTATAAATGCAGGATCTAACTGCCATGGCTTATTAGTCGATGCTATTACAAATAGAGGGATTTTACCCATATCCTTATCTTGAAGACCATCCATCTCCTTCAAAAATTGGTTTCTAACTCTTACCTCTCCCCCAATCTCATTACTTCTAACTCCTATCAATGAATCAACCTCATCAATAAATAGAATTACTGGTTTACCCTTGGATGCTCTACTTCTTAGAAATCTAAACATTTCAGCTACCCTCTTCTCACCTTCACCAAGCCATTTAGATAAGATCATTGAGGCATCTATGGGATAGAACTCAGCATCTATCTCACTTGATACCGCAGCTGCAACAGACGTCTTACCACATCCAGGAGGACCGTAAAATAAGATACCTCTAGGCCAGCCTAAGGGGAATAGATCGGGTCTTTTGACAGGATATACAATCACCTGTCTTATAATTCTTTTAACGTGTTCTAGATCTACTATATCATCCCATGTTATAGAGGATTTAAATGGCTTTAACCATGCTGGTGGAGTTAATTCCACCATACTATCCTTATTTAAACTATTTAGACTATTCGGCTTTGTAGAGATCGCATAGTAGTATATATTCGGATCACGTACATCACTCGCTACACATCCTCTTAAATAATTAAGTCTGCTTTTATACTCTCTGATTTTCTTACTATATATCTTCCTAAGTGATGGTGAGGTTTCAAGCTCGAGAAGTCTGGAGAGAGATTCTACTGCTTTACAATAGTATTGAATAGCGAGACTTCTAAGACCTTTCTCATCGGCTTCTACAGCTAATTTAGCATATGTAATTGCATCTTCTTCAAGCCTACTAATAGCCTCCGGATCTCTATACTCCATCATCGGCCCACCATCATTAATGTCTAAATGAAATTATCCCGGAACTCGCTAGATCATATAATCGTTCAATCACCTCTATGGGAGGGACTCTGTATATTTTCGCGATCCTATATATATCCATATAGGTAAACTTGCCTCTCCTAATATTCACGATATATTTTAAGATTGATATCTCTAAAGAGTCTAACTTCCTCAATCGTTTTATATCTGAAAGCGCATTCATATTCACCTTTAATAATGGTTTACTTTCAGATGATACAGGATTTAGCATATTAAAATATGTATGTGTATTTATAGTTTGAGAGTTAGCATCCTGCTTCTTATTACCAGATGCTGAAGATACATGTTCTAAGTTAGTTGGTATGGTATCTCCAGAAGCTCTTATCCCACCATCAGTAGCTAGTATACTATAAAGTTTTCTAACTCCCGCCTCAATATCATCACCAATAACTTCATCTAATTGTTTTGGTATTAGTGGGAACCTCTTAGATAACTCCTCCCCTATTTTTCTTTCAACAGCTGATACAATCTTCTTAGCATCTTCAGAACTTAACTCTATAAACTTATCTAATTCTACATCAGGAATAATAACGATATCTTTAAAGTCTAGATAACTGCGAATGAAATCCCTAATTTTACTATCAAACTGCCTACTTACCAGCTTAGATATGTTTAATGTATTAACAAGCATCTGAGTAGTATCTCTTAAATCTAATATAGCACTTAGTACGATACGTAATGTATCTATCCTGAGAGTGACGGCTAAAACACCTAACTCAATAGCTGATAAAACACTCCTAATCGTTTTTAAATTCTCAATTTCACGTTTGTAAATTACAGCCATTTTTAAATCTTTCCTCTTAAGATAGAAATTGTATTTGTCGTATAACCTAGACATTTTAAACTCGAGATTCTTTAATATCCCTTTAATATTACGATGATATATGTCAATCTCCCTCTTAACTAGGGTATATTTCTTAATAACTTCTTCTTTCTTAATTTTCTTCCTACCTAAAACCATATTTAACCACCTACCCTATCTTTAACTTTAAGATCTTCATCCTCGATCGAGTCGGATGATGTAGATTCAGAAATATCTAACTTTAATTTAATTTCATCAAGAATAACATCTATATCTGAT
>CAZHBK010000113.1:0-4729 GCA_964530465.1 uncultured Nitrososphaeria archaeon
GGATACTAATACACTTCAATTAATTGAGTTGATTAACGTTAATAGTCGCTTCTATAAAGCATATCATGTAAGTCTTAATGATATCGAACTTAAACTTAAGAGAGATTCTATTCACTTATATGTGAGAGAATTACATAATAGACCGGTATATATTCTTAAGAATGGAGTTAGAGTTGAATTAGTAAAACCTATGAATAACAGTAGTTTCTGCATGGGATGTGACAGGATTAGAATTACACATGATGGTAAGTTTAAAACATGTTTGTTTAGGAATGATAATTTAATTGATTTCTTAACGCCTATGAGGAAGGGAGCGTCCGATGATGAATTATCTGGTTTATTCCTTAAGGCCGTATCTTTAAGAGAACCATTCTTTAAACCTAAGGGGTTTGGTGAGGCTGAATTCTGTATTGCTGATCATGGGTAGGTGTTTAATATGTTTAAGAGAGAGGCTGGCTTTAAGAAGCTTGAGAATGTAGATTATGCTTTGAAAAAGTTTCTAGCTAGGGTTAATCCTATTCATGATTATGAGATATTAGATGTTTTAAATGCTATTGGCAGAGTTTTATATGAGGATGTACATGCTTTAATCGAGCAACCACCATTCGATAGAGCAGCTTTAGATGGTTATGCAGTAAATTCTAGATATGTATCTAGTGCATCTCTCCATAATCCGGTGAGACTTAAGGTTATTGGTGTATCTACAACGTCAAAGCCCTTCCAAGGCATTCTAAGGCCTTATGAGGCAGTTCGGATCGATACTGGTGCGCCAATGCCTAAAGGCGCAGATTCGGTAGTACCGATTGAAGAGACATTAAGATATGGCGAGTATATAGAGGTTCATAAACCAGTATCTCCAAATCAAAACGTAGCTTTAAAAGGTGAGGATATTAAAATCGGTGATTTAGTCGTTAGGAGAGGAACGTTGGTAAATCCTATGGATGTAGCAGCTATGATTAATTCTGGTGTTAGACGCGTTAGAGTATATAGGAGGGTTAGAATCTCGATCGCAGCGATTGGAAGCGAGCTTAAAGACTATAGGGATAACCTTAAATATGGTGAGATCTGGGAAGTTAATAGAGTTATGATTATAAGTCTGCTTAGATGGCTCCCTATAGATGTAGTTAAATCCATTATAATACCGGATGATAGAGATGAAATAATTAAGTTTATCAATCAATGTCTTCCATATAGTGATTTAATTATCTCAATTGGTGGAACGTCACTAGGATCAGGAGATATAATAACTGATTTGATATACGAGATAGGTGATGTACTTACTCATGGCGTTGCATTACAGCCTTCTAAACCTGTCTTACTCGCATTTATTAATGGAAAACCATATATTGGAGTTCCAGGATATCCTATTGCAGCAGCTATATCTACATTAATCTTCATACAGCCTGTAGTAATGAAGTTAGCAGGTATAAATGGTGTCTATATACCTCGAGTTATAAATGCAGTTTTAACTAGAAGAGTTGCTTCAAAGTTAGGATATAGGCATTATGTTAGAGTATTCGTTTATAGGAAGGATGGAGAGTATTATGCAGAACCAATAATGATTAGTGGTGCTGGTATATTGAGTTCATTAAGTCTATCCAATGGATTTCTAATAATACCTGAAGATATAGAGGGTTACGAAGAAGGTACTAAAGTTAATGTAGTATTATATAGGGAGGTTATTCCATATGGATGAAGGATATCAGTCTGATAAGATTATCTTTAAGAAATTAGTTACAGTTGATGAAGCCCGAAGGTTAATTAAAAAATATATAAATCCAAAACCATTAGGTATTGAAATAATTACTTTAGAGAATGCACTGTATAGAGTATTAGCTGAGGATATTATAGCGGATATTGACGTACCTCCATTCGATAGAGCTATGAGGGATGGATATGGAGTTAGATCTCGAGACTTAATTAAAGCTTCAGAATATGAGCCAGTTAAACTTAGGGTAGTAGATGTAGTTAGCGCTGGTAATATTCCTAAGAGGTATCTGAAGTCTGGAGAGGCAATTAAAATATCTACTGGAGCTCCAATACCTGGTGGTGTTGACTCGATAATAATGGAGGAGTATACTAGAAGGGAAGGAGATTACGTATATGTATATAAGAGAATCCCACCGGGAGAGTGGGTTCAGTTTGCAGGATCTGATATAATGCGTGGTGAGCCCGTGCTTAAGAGGGGTGTAATACTTACATCTAGGGAAATAGGTGTATTAGCTGCATTAGGTAAGGATAAAATTAAGGTTTATAGAAAGCCTAGAGTAGCGATAGTAAGTACAGGTGATGAATTAGTAAAGCCGGGAGAGATGCTTAAGCCGGCATCGATATATGATGTAAACTCATACATGATATACACTGCGGTGTTTGAAAATGGTGGAGAGCCATATATACTGGGTATATCAAGAGACGATCCAGATGAATTAAAGAGATATATTATTAAAGGCGTTAAGGAATTCGATATTTTAATTCTAAGTGGATCAACTAGTGTAGGTACTAGAGATAACTTATTCCGAGTTTTAAGTGAGTTAAATGCAAGGATAATATTCTATGGAGTTAAGTCAAGACCAGGTAAACCTACTTTAGCAGCATTATTAAATGGAAAGCCGATAGTAGGTCTTCCAGGATTCCCAGTCAGCTGTATAATGATATTTGATAGTATATTCTCTAGCATGATTAGAGCGTTCTCGGGATTACCTGAATCTATAAAGCCCGCTATTAAAGCTAAAGCCGGCTATATCATAAGGAGTGAGTTAGGTATTAGGCAATACTACCCTGTCTTCACAAAGGTTATCAATAATACATTATACTTCTATCCAATGCCATATTCTAGTGGTGCAATAGCTACTTTCACAATGGCTGATGGATATATTGAAATCCCAGAGGATACCACATATATTGATTTTAACGATGAATATACCTTCTATCCATTTACTAAAGAATTTAATCCATCAAATATGATAATTATAACTAGTCACTCAATCGCATTCGATATGTTAATTCACAAATTTACATCACTTTACAATTATAATATTAAAGTCATATATGCTGGATCTACAGGTGGTCTTGTAGCGATTAGAGACGGATATAACGATGTTGCAGGCACTCACTTAATGGATGAAATTACTAAGGAGTATAATATACCATTTATAAGACGATACAATGTTAAGAACGCGATATTATACCGTGGGTTTAAAAGACTTATTGGATTTGTAGTTAAACCAAGTAATCCTAAGAACATAAGATCATTTAGAGATCTGATAAGAAGTGATGTAAGATTTATAAATAGAAGTTCAGGTAGTGGAACTAGAGTATTTATAGATATCAACCTTAAGATATTAGCTAGTGAATTAAATGTATCGTTTGAGAAATTAATAGATTCAATTAACGGATATTATATTGAAGCTAAGACACATTCTGCAGTTGTATCAGCTGTTGAATATGGTAAAGCTGATGTTGGAATAGCTACTAAACTAGCTACAGTAGGTAGAAACGTCGATTTTATACCATTAACGTGGGAGTATTATGACTTCTTATTCAATAAAACAAGTATAACTTCAAATAACGTAGTATCTGAGTTTAAGAGATTTCTAGAGTCAAACACTGCAGTTGAGATACTTAAGAAATTAAATGGAATCGATATTCCAGAAGATTATATGAACGTTCTGATTGAGACATGAATAACTTGGTTAATGAAATAATTGATTGTGTTATTAAGTTCTC
Source organism: uncultured Nitrososphaeria archaeon (assembly GCA_964530465.1). Classification (GTDB taxonomy): domain Archaea; phylum Thermoproteota; class Nitrososphaeria; order Geothermarchaeales; family JDFR-13; genus CAZHBK01. The sequence continues at coordinate 3,727 of CAZHBK010000113.1, forward strand.
AAGATATATTTATAAGCCGAGAAAATTTGCGAATGAAATTAATAAATATATTAATAGGTCTATTGGCTTAGAATCAAAAATATACTATGGTGATTCTGAAGAGCCTTTAATTGCATCTAAGGATGTATCTAATTCAGACGTATTAATATACTCCTGTTATACTCCAGATTATGAATCTACTCAAAATCAGGCAACGATTAAATATGATTATATGAAGTTTAAGGAAGTCTTAGTAGGTGTTTCATCATCGAAGTTATCATCACTACTATCAGCATTATATGCTCTAAAAGATGAATCCATTAATTCTAAAATAGCATTCATTCTATCGGGGTCTAGATATGGATATTTAAACCTAGCTAAATTTATTGAAAGAGTGGATCTTAGTAACTTAAAAGTGGTTCTGCATCCTGAACCTACTCAGTGCTTTAAAAACTATGTTAATGTTTTTCTTGGATTTAAGGGGATGGCATATGTTAGGATTAAAATTGATTTTAAAATGAGAGTAACGTCTTTCAACTCTAGATTTAAAACTCATATCGTAAGTCCGACATGGTATCTAATATATATCTTGAAGTATTTAACTAGTAAAATTGGCGAAGATCTACAACCTGAGTCGTTATATAAAGAGGTTAAACCACCTGATGAAACCGATATAAGACTACTCGGTGAGATTTTAAAATCTGGATATATCAGCGAATTCCAGAAATTTTATGATGATCTAATTCCTTTTGATCTAGAAAATGGAGATCTTCTAGTTAAAATGCTCTTCACTCCATATATTAACATTTCTAAGATAATGGTGGAGTCAGCTATAAATGGAGTTCCAACAGTAGTCTCAGCAGATTTAGAGTATGGTTTAATATGTGATATGGATCCCCTAGATATCACTTCAGAGCTTAACAACTATATATCTAATCTAGGATTTAAAGATATAAAAATTGAATTACTATCTGGGTTTAAACCTATAAAGTATGATTTCAAGAATAGATTCATATCCTTAATT
>CAZHBK010000114.1:0-4676 GCA_964530465.1 uncultured Nitrososphaeria archaeon
AGAGTTTCTTAAGTATGCTGAATCCTTCTTATATTTTAGGTGGCTTTCCTTGAAGTTTTCAATCGAGTATTTAAATGAATATGTTAGGAGTGTTCTCGGAACTGAGTGTAAAGTATTGAGTGTTGAGACTCTAGCTGGAGCAGTTTATACTAGTGGTGAGATTAAGGGGTATGGATATGGAGAACCATTACTACTAAATGTGGAGTGTAAGGGTATTGTTAGGAAGTATGTCTTAAATACTGTTAGACCTGGGCAGTTTGGTCATGAATATATGAGTGATAGAGCGGCCATTCTAATATGGAATCACATGGCATTTAATAATCTACCCAGGCATGTTAAATCAATCGACTTAGGTTATTTCACTAAGGATGGTAGGCTAGTATCGATAAATAATCCGGTTGAATTCTTCCAGTTAGTTGAGTATGTTGAAGGTGTAGAGTATCGAGTGGATTTAGAGAGGATTGCTAAATCTAAGAAAGCTGATGAGTTGGATTTCAATCGTGCTAAAGTATTAGCTGAGTATATTGCTGATATTCATAGCGTTAAGAAGAATGATCCACAACTCTATAGGCGTAGGATTAGAGAGCTCTTAGGTCATGGAGAGATGATTATGGGTTTGATAGATTCATATAGTGGTGATGAAGACTTCTTAAAGCCGGGAGAATTAAAGGATATAGAGCATAAATGTATTGAATGGAGGTGGAAGCTTAGAGATAAAAGCTATAGGTTGAGTAGAGTTCATGGGGACTTCCACCCATGGAATGTAAAATTTAGAGAGGGATTAGATTTCACGGTATTAGATAGGAGTAGGGGTGAGTGGGGAGAGCCCGCTGATGATATTACTGCAATGTCGATAAACTATCTATTCTTCTCATTAATGTTTCTAGATGGATTTAAAGAACCATTTAGATCATTATGGAATACATTTATAGATACATATCTAGATAAGACAGGAGATGAAGAGATACTTAAAGTCGTACAGCCATTCTACGCATTCAGAGGACTGGTTATAGCTAATCCACTATGGTATCCTAATTTAAAGTATGAAACTAGGAGAGCAATCTTCAACTTCATAAACAACGTCCTTGATACTGAGTACTTTGATTATAAGAATGTGGAAGGTTATTTAACTCCATGAAATAAAAACCATTATTTATCTATCTTCTAGAGTAGATAGGTATTGGAATGGTATTTGCAGTATGGCTTACTGGAATACCATCATCTGGTAAATCAACTATAGCTAGAGAGTTACAGCGTGAATTATCAAAGCTAGGTATTAAAGTCCAGATCCTAGAGTCTGATGAGGTTAGAAAGATACTTACTCCAAATCCTAGATATGATGAATATGAGAGGGATTTCTTCTATCGAGCATTAGCAGTTATAGGTAAGTATTTAACTGATAATGGAGTATCGGTAATATTCGATGCAACAGCACATAAAAGATTATATAGAGAGTATGCGAGGAAGTTAATTAGGAATTTTATAGAAGTATATGTATATTGTCCATTAGAAGTAGCTATGAAGAGAGATGTAAAAGGTCTTTATAGTAGGGCTTTAAAAGGGATCATTAAAACCCTACCGGGACTTCAAGTCCCATATGAAGAACCAGTAAATCCAGAAGTTATAGTAGATACGAGTAGATTATCTGTTAGAGAATGTGTAGATGAAGTAGTTAGATGTTTGGAGAAGATGGGATATATCTAAAGGATTTATTAAAATAACTTACTTAGCTAACATATCCCCATACATGCCCATGACAATGTCCTACATCGCCACCCCATGCCTTATATGGCTCTCTCTGAGGTGGTAGTTTAATTATAATCTCTGTCGGTACTCCATTTATAACACCACTCCAGTATAATCCATCATTTGACTCCTTAAAGTGATCCTCTATAAAATCGAGGTTTAATGGTGTTAAAAGCCATAGGAATGTTGCTCCAAATCTATTATTAGATATCCATACAGCTCCCTTAACAACCCACGATACTATAATCGTATGTCTATCTATATCGTATTCAACTCTCCTACACGTAATGTTAATCCCTGATTCATAGAATCTAGATATATTACTTAAATACATCTTCTTATAAATACTCCAGTTATTAAGTATTATGCTGAAATCGCTACTACTATAGTATAGTATCTGAGTAACATATATATCTATATTAACTAGCCTAGCTTCAATCACCATTTTAACAGGCTTAATATATCTTTTTGAGACTTCCCTCGGCTTTTGAATTTCAATATAGATACTCCTGTAATACTGCCACCCAGCTATAATACCAGCTATTATAATTACTAGAGATGCTATTGCGATTAAATACCTTATTCTAAGCTTTTTAAACATTATCCTCAATATATATTAGGCTTGATCCTAAGATTTTAATATTCACTTCTTTAGATCTTTTATAACCTTACCCAGTGTATCTAGCATTTCATCTATATCTTCATCTCGGATATAACCCATATGACCTATTCTAAACGTCTTATGCTTTAGCTTACCATAACCCTTAGCTAGTTCAAACCCCCTCTTACGCATCTCCTCATATATAATGACTCCATCAATACCCTTAGGGGATAGAACTGCTGTAATTGTAGGACTTTCAAACCCCCTCTCAGCTAATATATCCAGTCCAATATTTAAAACACCATTCCTAATCTTCTCAGCTCTCCTACTATATATTTCAAACCATTTATGCTTACCCATCTCCCTAATCTTCTTAAGTATTAGGTTTAAAGCTATTATCTGTGGTATTGGTGGAGTTGATGGAGTACTCTTCCTCTCAACTTGATACTTGTAATAGTTATATAGATCGAAATACCATCCCTTCTCAGGCATACTCTTAGATATCTCTAGAACTCTATCACTTATAGCAGCCATAGCTAATCCAGGGGGTATTCCAAAAGCCTTCTGACTACTTGAAAATACTATATCTATACCCCATTCATCAACTCTTATATCTGTAGCACCCATAGAGCTAACTGCATCTACAAATAATAGCTTATCATACTTTCTAACAATACTAGCGATCTCCTTAAGTGGGTTTAAAACTCCTGTTGAAGTTTCATTATGTGTTACTGTAACTGCTTCTATGTCTGGATTATTATCTAATGCCTCCTTAAGCCTCTCTAAATCTATAGGCTTACCCCATTCAAACTCTAGCCTGATTGGAATCCTACCATTAGATTCTACAACTTTAGCATATCTCTCGCCGAAAGCACCTATAATAGTTACTAATACCCTTCCACCCCTAGATACAGCATTTCTAATGCTAGCCTCCATAATACCACTACCACTACTTGGAAATAATAATACCGTCTGCTTAGTCTCCAGGAATTCAGCTAATAACTCTACAGTCTCCATATGAAGTTCTTGATACTCCTTACTCCTATGGCTAAACATCTGCGTAGACATAACCTCTAATACTTCAGGGAAGCATGCTACAGGACCTGCAGTAAATAATTTATACTTCATACCTAGCACCAACTAATAATAATCAATCTCATAGTAGATAATACATTAACCTATATGGAGGCATTTAATGAAAAAACCATTAATTTAAAAATTAATATAGTTGTATTTAATCAATCCGATAGAAATGACAAATATCCCATACTATCCATCGAGAATTGAATCAATAAAATATCTAGTTAGATATTATAATCCAAGACCTGGAGAGAGGATTTTAGATCTGGGTTCTGGAGATGCAAGATCATTAATTGAATTTGCTAGAAGATATGATGATATCAAATTATATGGTGTTGAGATTAATAACAGTTTGATAGATGCATCTAGGAGGAGGATTAAGAGATTGGGATTAGATACTAGAATCGAGATTCTAAAAGGTGATTTATTCAACTTCAATTTTATGGGTTTTGATACGTTATATACGTATCTGACTAAAGAAGCCTATAGAAGACTACTACCTAAAATAATAAACTTCCTAGAGTCTGGTGGTAGGATAATAGCATATAATATTTCAATTCCAAAATTGAAGCCAGTAGAGATAATTCGAATTCCAGATCTATCTAATCACCGCTATCTAATCTACGATAAAAGAAGTATACTAAAATTAAAATACTAATCAAGGAGGGTATAGTACTTTAAAGGTTAACCTCTCTTTCAGAAAGATTATCTTTTCAATCCAATCATTATAATTTACAATGCAGTCTAGGAGTTTAATCGAGAGTGTTGAGAGAGATATTATAGATATATTGATTAAGACGATTAATTTTATGAATGCTGGTGATTTAATTAAGCGAGTAGTTAGAAGGGAGGATTCTAAAGTTATTATAAGGGGTAGATATAGATTTAAGGTGGGATCTAGGAATAGGCTTTATGTTATCGGCTTTGGTAAGGCATCTGGTGCTATGGCTGAAGCTATTGAAGAACTACTTACTGATATGATTACAGAGGGATTTGTAATTATCCCTAGAGGGCTTAAGAGGAGGTATCATACTAGGAGGATTAAATTATATGAAGCTATACATCCACTACCCTCTGAGGCGAATATTACCGGTGCTATGAAAGTACTCGATATTGTTAGAGAGGCTGGTAAGGATGATATTATTATAGCTTTGATATCTGGTGGTGGTTCTTCACTCTTAACACTTCCAAGGCCTGGTATTACATTGGATGACGTAAGAATTATAACGGAGTTATTAATGAAGGCTGG